>JBKBVC010000221.1:2935-4416 GCA_046289805.1 Tabrizicola sp. | reverse complement strand
TGGCGGGGGTCCACCACGGATCGCGCGGGTCTGGCTGCGAGAGCGCGGTGAGGCCGAGGCGCAGGTCGGCGGCGGAGCGGGCGAGGGGGCCGGAGACGGCCATGAGCTGTCCGCCGATCAGCCGGTCGCCCGCGGTGGCGTTGAATGCGGGGACGCGGCCAAGGCCTGGGCGGAGGCCATGGATGCCGCAGGCATGGGCGGGGTAGCGGATGGAGCCCGCGATGTCGGTGCCGTGGGCGAGGGGTCCAAACCCTGCGGCGACGGCAGCGGCTGCGCCTCCCGACGAGCCGCCGGGGGTCAGGCCGGGGAAGGCGGGGTTCCGTGTGGCGCCGTGCAGGCTGTTGCGGGTGAACCAGCGGAGCGAGAAGGCGGGCGTGTTGGTGCGTCCGACGATGACGGCCCCGGCGCGGCGGAGGTTCGCGACGGGCGGGCTGTCCTCGGCCGCGATCAGGTCGGACTGGATTTTCAGGCCGTTCGTCGTGGCGAAGCCGGCCTGGTCGATGTTCACCTTGACGGTGACAGGGACGCCGGCGAGGGGGCCGGGATCCTCACCCCTTGCGATCTTTGCGTCGATGGCGCGGGCGGCGGCAAGGGCCTGGTCGTCCATCCGCTGAACGATGGCGTTGAGTGCGGGGTTCAACCGGTCGATCCGGGCGAGCGTGGCCTGCACCGCCTCGACTGCGGACAGCTGCCTTGCGCGGATGAGGTCGGCCAGAGCGGTTGCGCTGAGCGTGGCGGGGTCCATGGGCGGCTCCATTCTGCGGGCAGGGTGGACCGGTTCGGCAGGGTTGGAAAGGGGGAACAGGCCGGTCAAAGGCCCGCCTTGCATCGGCGCATGGTCATGGCATAGTCGGCATTTGATCATTCAGCCCCGGAGCCTGACCCATGAGACTGACCGCTGCTGCCCTTGCCGGCCTTGCCGCCATGACCCTGCCTGCGCTGGCGCAGGACCTGCCCGATCTTGCCGGGCGCGAAGTCGTCGTGGTGACCGAGAACGCCTATCCGCCGCTGCAGTTCCTGGACAAGGAGGGCAAGGCGATCGGCTGGGAATACGACGCGATGGCCGAGATCGCAAAGCGGCTGAATATCACGGTGAAATACGAGAACACCAGCTGGGATGCGATGATCCCGGCAGTGGCGGAAGGTCAGTACGACATCGGGATGACCGGGATCACCATCAAGGACGAGCGCAAGGAGAAGGTCGATTTTTCGGACCCCTACATGCGGTCGGAAATGCTGATGATCGTGCGCGGCGATGAGGACCGGTTTACCGATGCGGCGAGCTTCGCAGCGAACCCGGATCTGCTGGTGTCGGCGCAGCCGGGGACCTCGCCCTTCTACGCGGCGGTCTATGACATCCTCGACGGCAACGAGGAGAACCCGCGGATCATCAAGTTCGAGACCTTCGGCGCGGGGCTCGAGGCGCTGAAGGCGGGCGATGTGGACCTGACTCTGTCGGACTCTACGGCGGCGAACGGCTA
>JBKBVC010000221.1:0-2925 GCA_046289805.1 Tabrizicola sp. | reverse complement strand
CTGGCGAGCGAGGATTTCGGCTTCATCTTCCCCAAGGGTTCGGACCTGGTGGCGCCGATCAATGCCGCGATCGCCAGCATGAAGGCGGACGGCACGCTGGATGCGCTGAACCAGAAGTGGTTCGTCGAGTACAAGATGGGCGAGTGAAGGACAGCCCCCGGCCCGGGCCGGGGGCGATCCGATGGCCCCGAACGCGGACCCCGACAAGGACTTTCCCTGGTGGCTGGTGATCCTGGCGATCACCGGTCTCTGGCTGCTTTACGAAATGCTGGCGGACGAGGTCTATGCCTCGGCTCTGCAAGTGCTGTCGAAAGGTCTGGTGGTCACGCTGACGGTGGCGGTCGTGGCCTATCTCGGGGCCTGCGCGATGGGGCTGGGGCTGGCGGTCATGGGGATGTCGCGGTTCCTGGTCGTGCGGCAGATCGCGCGGCTCTACATCGAGGTGATGCGGGGCGTGCCGATCGTGGTCCTGCTGCTTTACGTTGCCTTCGTGCTGGTGCCGGGCATGGTGGCCGGAGTGAATGCGCTGGCGGGCGAGGATCTGCTGCGCACGCGCGACGTGCCGCTCTTGTGGCGGGCGGTGCTGGCGCTGATGCTGGCCTATTCCGCCTTCCTGGCCGAGATCTTCCGCGCCGGGCTTCAGGCGGTGGACAAGGGCCAGATCGAGGCGGCGCAATCCCTGGGGCTGAGCGGCTGGCAAAGGTTCCGCCATGTCCGATTTCCGCAAGCGATACGGCTGATCCTGCCGCCGTTGGGCAATGATTTTGTTGCAATGGTGAAAGACAGTTCGCTGGTCGCGGTGCTGGGCGTGTCGGATGTGGCGCAGCTGGCGAAGGTGACGGCGGCGGGCAACTTCCGCTATTTCGAGACCTACAACGTCGCGGCCTTCCTCTATCTGGTCATGACCATCGGCCTTTCGCTGGCGCTGCGGCGCTTCGAGGCGCGGATGCGGATGCGAGGGCGGGACGGCTGAGGAGCGGCGCGCCCTGCGGGCGCAGGTCCGCTTTCTCGCCACCTGGCCTGCGGCACAACCGGCTTGGCGTGCTTCCGGCGGGAGTATCAGGGCAAAGGGCAAGGCTGGACCTCGGGCTGGTCCGCGCCTAGCCTGCCGGGCAAAGGAGAACCGAAATGAACGTGCTTCTGGAACCCTGGGATACGCCCTTCGGCCTGCCGCCCTTTGCCGCGATCCGCGATGAGGACTTCGGGCCGGCCTTCGACGAGGCATTGGCACGGGCAAGGTCGAGGATCGCAGCGATCGCGGAAGGGTCGGGCACGTCCTTTGCCGAGGTGATCGAGGCGCTGGAACTGGCGGAGGGCGAACTCGACCGGGTGGCAGGGGTCTTCTACAACCTCGCGGGCGCGGATTCGACCGAGGCGCGCGAGGCGCTGATGCGGGAGCTGGCGCCGAAGATGTCGGCGTTTTCGTCCCAAATCACCAACAACAAGGCGCTCTGGGCCAAGATCGAGGCGCTTTGGCAGGCGCGCGAGGGGCTGGGGCTGACGGCGGAACAGCGGCGCGTGCTGGAGCTTTACCGGCAGATGTTCGTGCGAAGCGGCGCGGCGCTGGAAGGAGCGGCGGCCGAGCGGCTGACGGAGGTCAAGGCGCGGCTTGCGGTGCTGGGCACGCAGTTCGGGCAGAACCTGCTGGCGGACGAGCGGGCCTGGCACATGGAGCTGTCCGAGGCCGACCTGGCTGCCTTGCCCGGCTTTGTCCGGGATGCGGCGCGGGCGGCGGGGGCGGAGAAGGGGCTTGGTCCGGTTGTCACGCTGAACCGCAGCCTGATCGTGCCTTTCCTGCAATTCTCGCCGAACCGCGCCCTGCGCCAACGTGCCTATGAGGCCTGGATTACCCGGGGTGCCAATGGCGGCGAGACGGACAACCGCGCGATCGCGGCGGAGATCCTGACGCTGCGGCATGAGCGGGCGCAGCTTTTGGGCTATCCCGACTTTGCCACCTTCAAGCTGGAACCGGAGATGGCCAAGACGCCGCAGGCGGTGCGGAACCTGCTCCTGCGGGTGTGGGAGCCGGCGCGGGCCAAGGCGCTGGCGGATGCCGCGGTGCTGGAAGCCTTGCTGAAGGCGGACGGCTACCCCGGGCCGCTGGAACCCTGGGACTGGCGCTATTACAGCGAGAAGCGGCGCAAGGCGGAACATGATCTCGATGAGGCGGCGCTGAAACCCTACCTGTCGCTGGAGGCGATGCTGGGCGCGATGTTCGACTGCGCGACGCGGCTCTTCGGGCTGGAGTTCCGACAGATCGAGGGGCCGTTCTATCACCCGGACGTGCGGGGCTGGGAGGTCACGCGGCGGGGAGAGCATGTCGCGGTCTTCCTGGGCGATTATTTCGCGCGGGGGTCGAAACGCTCGGGCGCCTGGTGTTCGGCGATGCGCTCGCAGCGGAAGCTGGGCGGGGACCAGCGGCCAATCGTGGTCAACGTCTGCAACTTCGCCAAGGGCGACCCCTGTCTGCTGAGCTACGACGACGCGCGGACGCTGTTCCACGAATTCGGCCATGCGCTGCACCAGATGCTGTCGGACGTGACCTACGGATTCATCTCGGGCACTTCGGTCGCGCGGGACTTCGTGGAACTGCCAAGCCAGCTTTACGAGCATTGGCTGGAGGTGCCGCAGGTGCTGGAAGCCCATGCAAAGCACCACGAGACCGGCGAGCCGATGCCCGCCGACATGTTGAAGCGGCTTCTGGACGCGGGCACCTATGACCAGGGCTTTGCCACGGTCGAGTTCGTGGCGAGCGCGATGGTGGACCTGGAGTTCCACACCGGCGCGCCCCCGGCCGATCCGATGCAGAAACAGGCCGAGGTTCTGGAGGCGCTGGGCATGCCGCGCGCGATCCGCATGCGCCACGCCACGCCGCATTTTGCGCATGTGTTCAGCGGCGACGGCTATTCCTCGGGCTACTACAGC
>JBKBVC010000220.1:0-4432 GCA_046289805.1 Tabrizicola sp. | reverse complement strand
GAGGAGGGGCGGTCCGTTGCCAGACCGCCCCCTTCCCGTGTTCCCGCGGCTTACTTCCGCTTGTTGTTGCCCAGATCCTCGAAGTCGGCATCGACGATGTCGTCGTCCACCGGGCGCGGTTCATCGTCACCCGAACCGCCTTCGGCCTGGCTGGCCTTGTAGATCGCCTCGCCCAGCTTCATCGCGGCTTCGGTAAGGTTCTGGATCGCCGACCTGATCTTGCCGGCATCCTCGCCCTTGAGCGCGTCTTCCAGCGGGCTCATCGCCAGCTCGATCGCCTCGACGGTGGACGGATCGACCTTGTCACCATGTTCGGCCAGCGACTTCCTGGTCGAGTGCAGCAGGCTTTCGCCCTGGTTCTTCGTCTCGACCAGTTCCTTGCGCTTGCGGTCGGCTTCGGCATTGGCCTCGGCGTCCTTGATCATCTTCTCGATGTCGGCATCCGACAGACCGCCGGAAGCCTGGATCGTGATCTGCTGCGCCTTGCCGGTGGCCTTGTCCTTGGCCGAAACCGAGACGATGCCGTTCGCGTCGATGTCGAAGGTCACCTCGATCTGCGGCACTCCGCGCGGGGCGGGAGGAATCCCTTCCAGATTGAACTGGCCAAGCAGCTTGTTGTCGGCCGCCATCTCGCGTTCGCCCTGGAACACGCGGATCGTCACCGCGTTCTGGTTGTCCTCGGCGGTCGAGAAGACCTGGCTCTTCTTGGTCGGAATCGTGGTGTTGCGGTCGATCAGACGGGTGAACACGCCACCCAGTGTCTCGATCCCCAGGGACAGCGGGGTCACGTCCAGAAGCACCACGTCCTTCACGTCGCCCTGAAGCACGCCGGCCTGGATGGCGGCGCCCATGGCCACCACTTCATCCGGGTTCACACCCTTGTGCGGCTCTTTCCCGAAGAACTTGGTGACCTCTTCGATCACCTTCGGCATCCGGGTCATCCCGCCGACAAGCACGACTTCATCGATGTCGTCCTTCGAGACACCGGCATCCTTCAGCGCGGCCTGGCAGGGTTTCAGCGACTTCTTGATCAGGTCATCGACCAGGCTCTCCAGTTTGGCGCGGGTCAGCTTGACCACCAGGTGCAGGGGCTGCCCGGTGTTCTTGTCCATGCTGATGAAGGGCTGGTTGATCTCGGTCTGCTGCGACGAGCTGAGCTCGATCTTGGCCTTTTCCGCGGCCTCCTTCAGCCGCTGCAGCGCCATCTTGTCCAGCGTCAGGTCAACGCCATGCTCTTTCTTGAACTCCTCGGCGAGGTAGTTCACGATCCGCATGTCGAAGTCTTCACCGCCAAGGAAGGTGTCGCCGTTCGTGGACTTCACCTCGAACAGGCCGTCGTCGATTTCCAGGATGGTGATGTCGAAGGTGCCGCCGCCAAGGTCATAGACGGCGATGGTCTTCGATTCCTTCTTGTCGAGGCCATAGGCCAACGCGGCCGCGGTGGGTTCGTTGATGATGCGCAGGACTTCCAGGCCCGCGATCTTGCCCGCATCCTTGGTCGCCTGGCGCTGGGCGTCGTTGAAGTAGGCCGGAACCGTGATGACGGCCTGTGTCACGGGTTCGCCCAGATAGCTTTCCGCCGTTTCCTTCATCTTCTGCAGGATGAAGGCCGAGACCTGGCTGGGCGAATACTTCTCGCCGCGCACCTCGACCCAGGCGTCGCCGTTGCCGCCGTCCACGATCTTGTAGGGGACGAGCTTCTTGTCCTTCTCGACTTCCGGGTCGCCCAGGCGGCGGCCGATCAGGCGCTTCACCGCGAAGATGGTGTTGGCGGGGTTGGTGACGGCCTGACGCTTGGCGGGCTGGCCGACCAGGCGTTCGTTCTCCGTGAAGCCGACGATGGAGGGCGTCGTGCGCGCGCCTTCCGAGTTTTCGATGACCCGGGGTTGCGAACCATCCATGATGGCAACGCAGGAGTTCGTGGTCCCGAGGTCAATTCCGATGACTTTGGCCATGTCTGTATCCCTTTGGTTCAGGCGATGTTCCGGCGAGGACCCTGGATCAGAAGGCATCCCCGCCTTGAGAGAAGACGTCAGGTCTGGCGGCCCGGCGCCCGTGTGTGGCGTATATAGGCAGGCGTTTTCCGCCCTGCAACGGTTGCATGACGGGCTTTGCGGCGAATCTTCCGCATCGGTGCAGACCTGTGGGGGAACCGGCTGGGGCCGCCGCATCCGTCGCTGCCCCGACCTCGCGCACGGGGCAATGCGGGCAATCCGCCCGGACTGGAGTCAGAAACCCGCGGCGGCCGCGTCTGACAAGGCCGCGAAAGCCATAAGGAACAAACTTGTTGCATATAGTATTACTTTTGCTAACGTCCCTTCAGCCACCCGAGGAGAGTGGCCAAGTATTCCACTGGGAGGAAATCATGAACGTTTTCAAGGCTCTCGCGCTTGGCGCGGGATTGGGTGGCCTGTTGCTTTCGGCAGCTTACGCGGAAGGCCTGCAAGGCAAGGTGATCGGCTTCTCGCAGATCGGCTCC
Source organism: Tabrizicola sp. (assembly GCA_046289805.1). Classification (GTDB taxonomy): domain Bacteria; phylum Pseudomonadota; class Alphaproteobacteria; order Rhodobacterales; family Rhodobacteraceae; genus Tabrizicola. Next base: position 1,953 of record JBKBVC010000220.1, on the reverse strand, counting down.
GAGTCGGGCTGGCGTGCGGCGGAGACCTCGGTCACCAAGCAGGTGGCAGCCGACCTCGGCATCGACCTGAAATTCGCCGACGCGCAGCAAAAGCAGGAAAACCAGATCAAGGCGATCCGCGGCTTCATCGCCCAGGGCGTTGACGCGATCCTGGTCGCCCCGGTGGTGGCCACCGGCTGGGAGGAAGTCCTGACCGAAGCCAAGGAAGCGGGTATTCCCGTCGTCCTTCTGGACCGTGGCATCGAAGGCCCGGAAGACCTGTATCTGACCTCGGTCGCCTCCGACCAGGTGAAGGAAGGCCGCGTGGCCGGCGAATGGCTGGTCGGTGCGGTCGGGGACAGGCAGTGCAACGTGGTCGAATTGCAGGGCACCGTGGGCTCTTCGCCCGCGATCAACCGCAAGAAGGGCTTTGAAGAAGCCATCGCCGGCCATTCCAACCTGACCATCACCCGCAGCCAGACCGGCGACTTCACCCGGTCCAAAGGCAAGGAGGTCATGGAAGGCTTCATCAAGGCCGAGGACGGCGGCAAGAACATCTGTGCGGTCTATGCCCACAACGACGACATGGCGGTGGGCGCGATCCAGGCGATCAAGGATGCGGGGCTGAAACCCGGCTCGGACATCCTGGTCGTGTCGATCGACGCGGTGCCGGACATCTTCGCCGCGATGGTTGCCGGCGAGGCCAATGCCACGGTCGAGCTGACCCCGAACATGGCCGGCCCCGCCTTCGAGGCGCTGGATGCCTACCTGAACAACGGCACCGTGCCGCCGAAGTTCATCATCACGGAGTCGAAGCTCTACACCCCGGCGGACGATCCGCAGGGCGAATACGAGCGGCGCAAAGGCCTCGGATACTAGGTTTCCTCTCCGGGGCGCCGCCGGGCGGGGCGAGGCACCCTGCCCGGCGGAATTGCTTTATCCGCGGGATAAGCGGACAGTTGGCAGACGGAAGGGGAGGCAGCCATGACCGATGAGGCCACAAGGCCGGTGCTCGAGGCGCGGGGAATCGTCAAGACTTTCGGCCAGCACCGCGCGCTGGACAACGTGGATTTCGCCGCCAATGCCGGCGAGGTGCATGCGCTTCTGGGCGAGAACGGCGCCGGCAAGTCCACGCTGATCAAGATCCTGACCGGCGCCTACCACCCCGACGCGGGAGAACTTCTGCTCGACGGCCAGCCGATCCACCTGCGCGATCCGCTGCACGGGCAGGGCTACGGCATCGGCACGGTCTATCAGGAGGTCAACCTGCTGCCGAACCGGCCGGTGTCCGAAAACCTCTTTCTCGGCCGGCAGCCCGCGCGCTTCGGCCTGGTGGACCGCCGGAAGATGGACGCCCAGGCCCGCGAGCTGCTGACCCGCTATGGCCTCCACATCGACGTGCGGGCGGAACTGTCGGAGTATTCGGTCGCGGTCCAGCAGATCGTCGCGATCGCCCGGGCGGTGGAATTGTCGGGCAAGGTGCTGGTGCTGGACGAACCGACCGCGAGCCTCGACCGCAACGAGGTGCAGCGGCTCTTCGAGGTGGTGCGCGGGCTGAAGGCCAAGGGCCTGGCCATCATCTTCATCACCCATTTTCTCGACCAGGTGTTCGACCTGGCCGACCGCGTGACGATCCTGCGCAATGGCCGCAAGGTCGCGACCCAGCGGCTCGACACGCTGAACACAACCGACGTCGTGCGCATGATGCTGGGCAAGGACGTGGCCTTCGAACACCACCCGACCGCGCTCGCCGGATCGACCCGCGGCCAGGTCCGCGTCGCCTTCAAGGGGTTGAACCGCAAGGGCCTGGCCCCCATCGACCTCGCGGTCCACGAAGGCGAGGTCGTGGGGGTGGCGGGGGGGGAGCACGTCCTCGAGGTTGGGGGCGGAGCTGTCGTGGTGGTCGGGGGCGCTCTCACAGAGTCCGTGTAGGTTGGGGGTGTCGTGGCCGGTGAGGGGCTTGCCGAGGCGCTG
>JBKBVC010000219.1:0-4435 GCA_046289805.1 Tabrizicola sp. | reverse complement strand
GGTGGAGATCCTGGGTTTCACCACGCGGGCCTGGAAGGGCGGGCAGTCGCGCGAACGGTGGCTCGCGCAGGGGCGGCCGCAGATGCCGGGGCGGCTGAACGATTTGCGCCACATCATCTACAAGGCGGCCGATGCGCCCTGGCGGCGGGTTCGGCCGAACCTTGGCTTGATGATGAAGGAGGGCCTGCTGAAGGAGAACATCGACGGCGAGGCGCTGGAATGGGCGCACCGCAGGATCACGGCGCGGCCCGAGGCCCGCAAGATCATGATGGTCATCAGCGACGGCGCGCCGGTGGATGACTCGACCCTGGCCGCCAACCCTGCGAATTATCTGGAGAAGCACCTGCGCGACGTGATCGCGATGGTCGAGCGTCGCCGGGCGGTGGAACTGATCGCGATCGGCATCGGCCACGACGTGACGCGCTATTATCAGCGGGCGGTGACCATCACCGATGTCGAGCAACTGGCCGGCGCGATGACCGAGCAGCTGGCGGCCTTGTTCGAGGCGGACCCGAAGAAGCGCGCGCGGGCCCTGGGGATGCGGCGGGCGAGCTGAGCCCCATTGGCAGGGAGAGAGCCCCGATGTTCCAGACATTTGACAGCCATGCCTCGCCGGATCAGGGGCCGCCCCGGCTTGCCGCCTTGAGGGCGAAGCTGGCGACAATGGGCCTGGCCGGGTTCATCGTCCCGCGCGCGGATGTGCATCAGGGCGAATACGTCGCGGCGCGGGATGAGCGGTTGCAGTGGCTGACCGGATTTACCGGGTCGGCGGGGTTCTGCATCGTGCTGCCGGACGTGGCGGGGGTCTTCATCGACGGTCGCTACCGGACGCAGGTGAAGACCCAGGTGGACCTTTCGGTCTATACGCCGGTGCCGTGGCCCGAAGTGAAGCCGGGTGATTGGGTGAAGGAGAAGCTGGCCTCGGGTCGCGTCGGGTTTGATCCCTGGCTGCATACGGCGGATGAGGTCGCGCGACTTCAGGCGGCACTTGAAGGAACAGGCGTAACACTCGATTCTGTAACAGAAAACCCGATAGACACAATCTGGCCTGACCAACCTGCCCCGCCGCGTGGCAAGGCTTTCGTGCATCCGGTGGATCTCGCGGGCGAAAGCCATGCGGCCAAGCGGGCCCGGCTCGCCGAGGCAGTGCGGAAATCCGGGCACAGGGCCGCGGTTGTCACCTTGCCGGATTCGCTTTGCTGGCTGCTGAACCTTCGGGGGGCCGATGTGCCGCGCAACCCGGTGCTGCACGGCTTTGCGCTGCTTTGCGACGACGGCTCGGTCGATCTGTTCGTCGATCCGGCCAAGCTGGATGCCGCCGTGCGCGCGCATCTGGGCGGGGAGGTCCGGCTGCATCCGGCGGAGGGGTTCGCTGCGGCGCTGACGCGCCTGGTCGGTCCGGTCCGCGTGGACAAGGCGACCGCGCCGCTGGCGGTGTCGGAGATCCTGAAGCGCGCGGGCATCGAGGTGGCCTGGGGCGACGATCCCTGTCGTCTGCCCAAGGCCTGCAAGAACGCAGCCGAGATCGCGGCGACGCGGGAGGCGCATCTGCGCGACGGGGCGGCCATGGCAGAGTTCCTGCACTGGCTGGACAAGGCCCTGCCCAGAGGCGGGCTGACCGAGATCGCGGTGGTCGAGGCGCTGGAAGGCTTCCGACGGGCGACGAATGCGCTGCACGACATCAGCTTCGACACGATCTGCGGCTCGGGACCGAACGGCGCAATCATGCATTACCGCGTCACCGAAGAGACGAACCGCCCCATCGGGCAGGACGAGCTGCTGCTGGTCGATTCGGGGGCGCAATATGTGGACGGCACGACCGACATCACCCGCACCGTCGCGGTCGGCGATCCCGGCCCGGAGGCGCGAGCGTGCTATACGCGCGTCCTGCAGGGCCTGATCGCGATCAGCCGGGTTCGGTTTCCGAAAGGATTGCCCGGCCGCGACATCGATGCGCTGGCGCGGTTCAACCTGTGGGTCGCCGGGCAGGACTACGACCACGGCACCGGGCATGGCGTCGGCGCCTTCCTGTCGGTGCACGAAGGGCCGCAACGGATCAGCCGCGTCTCCGAGGTGCCGCTGGAACCCGGCATGATCCTGTCGAACGAACCGGGCTACTATCGCGAGGGTGCCTTCGGCATCCGGCTGGAGAACCTGATCGTGGTGCAGGAAGCCCCGCCCCTTGGCGACAACCGGGCGCAGCTGGCCTTCGAGACGCTGACCTTCGTCCCCTTCGACCGCCGCCTGATCCTGGTCGAGGACCTCTCCCCGGCCGAGCGGCGCTGGCTGAACGCCTACCATGCCGAGGTGCTGGAAAAGCTGGCCAAGCGGGTTTCGGGCGCTACCCTTGAGTGGCTGAGGGCGGCCTGCGCCCCGATCTGAGGCCGGGGAGAAGACCATGGGAAGCCATATCACCATCACGCCGATCGACGGTCCGGTGACGGTTTCGGTCGGCGATCTGCGGCTGGGCGAGAGCCGGGCTGCGCTGGAACTGAGAGAGGGCAGTCATCCCGCCGTCATCTATGTGCCGCGCGCCGATGTGGACATGTCGCGGCTGGAACGCAGCCCGCGGACGACCACCTGCCCCTGGAAGGGCGAGGCGAACTACTACTCGATCCGCACCGCGACCGGTCGTATCGAAAATGCGGCCTGGACCTACGAGACGCCGAAGCCCGAGGTCGCCGCCATCGCCGGGCATCTGGCCTTCTATCCCGACCGGGTCAGCGTCAGGCGCGGCTAGCGGCTTCCTCGCGGATGCGCTGGACCATGGCGCGCAGGCCGTTCGACCGCTGGCTGGACAAGTGGTCGTGCAGCCCCAGCCGTCCGAGTTCGGCGGTGGCGTCCACCTTGCCGACCTCGGCCACCTGCAGACCGGAATAGAGCGCATGCAGGATCGCGATCAGGCCGCGGACAATCATCGCGTCGCTGTCGCCCTGAAAGTCGAAGCGCCCGTCTTCGACGATCGGGCGCAGCCAGACCTGGCTGGCGCAGCCCTGGACCTTCAGCGCCGGCACCTTGAAGCTGTCGTCCATGGGCGGCATCGCCTTGCCCAGTTCGATGACATGGCGATAGCGATCCTCCCAGTCGTCGAGGAAGTCGAAGGTCTCGGCAATCTCTTCGAAGGCTCGGCTCGCCATGGTCTGCTCCGTTGCGTGTCAGTCAGGTAAGGCGCGGGACCGGGACAGTCCAGCCCAAGATGCGCTTTTCAAACGCGGTGCCATCGGCTACCCAAGGGGCAACGCATCAGGAAGATCGCTCCATGTCGCTGTCCCGCCGTCATCTCGTGCTTGGTCTGGCCGTCGCCGTCGCAGGCTGCGGCGGACTGCGGCAGAGCAAGCTGAACCCGTTCAACTGGTTCCGCAAATCCGAACCGCGCGAGACCATCGTCCTGCCGGAGGCCAAGGAAGACGGGCGGGTTCTGGCCGAGGTCGTCATGTCGATGACGGTCGAGCCGATGCCGGGCGGCGCCATCGTGCGGGCGCGCGGCCAGATGCCGGTCCAGGGCTACTGGAGCGCCGAGCTGGTGCCGCAACCGCTGACCAAGGACGGCACACTGGTCTACGAGTTCCGGGTCTTCCCGCCCACGACGAAGACCGCCGTCAACACCCCGCAATCGCGGCAGGTGGACGTGGCGATCTTCATTTCGAACGTCAAGCTGGAATACGTGCGCGAAATCGTGGTGCAGGGCGCCACCAACGCGCGGGCCTCGCGGCGCTAGGCGGCTCCTCGTGCGACCTTGTCGCCTCGTCGCCCAGGGCGCGAGGATGGACGCAGTCCACGACGAGCGTCAGGGCCGGTATCCTCAGAGCTGGACCACCCGCACTTCGCTGCCCTTCGCGGACAGGGCGATCTCGCCCTTGCAGAGCCGCATCGCATCCTCGCCGAAGACCTCGCGCCGCCAGCCCTTGAGCGCAGGAACATCGCGTTCGCCCGCAGCAATGAGGTCGAGATCGGCGGACGAGGCGATCAGCCGGGGCGCCACCCCGAGGCTTTCCGACTTGGCCTTGAGCAGGACGCGCAGAAGATCGGCCAGCGCGGGGTTGACCTGCAACTGCTCGCGTCCGGTTTCCACCCGCGGGATATCCTCGGGCCGCATCTCGAGCCCTTCCTTCACCGCGGCGAGGATGCCTTCCGCAATCTCGGGCTTGCGGCCTTCGCGCAGGAGGAGGCGCGAGCGGCCCAGTTCCTCGGCCGTGGTGGGGCGGGTCGAGGCGAGCTCCAGCAGGGCATCGTCCTTCATCACGCGGCTGCGCGGCACGTTCTGAGCCTGGGCATAGGCCTCGCGGAAGCGGGCAAGCGCCTTGACCACGGCAAGGAAGCGGCCCGAGGACGTGCGCGTCTTGATGCGCTGCCACGCCTCGTCGGGGTGGATTGTATAGGTCGCGGGGTCGGTGAGAACCGCCAGCTCCTCGGCCACCCATTCGGCGCGGCCGTT
>JBKBVC010000218.1:0-4438 GCA_046289805.1 Tabrizicola sp. | reverse complement strand
CTACAAGCTGGACAACGGGATCCCGCAGGAGATGGTCTCCTGCCATACGGGTCGCGTGGATGGCTACATGATCGAGGGCCACGTGCCCGTTGCCGACATACGCCGTCTACTGGACGAGCGCCCAGACGCGGTTGGCCTCGCAGTGCCCGGCATGCCCTATGGGTCCCCCGGCATGGGCCCGGAGTCGCAGCGAGAGACTTATGTCGTCTACCTGATCCGTCGTGACGGCACGACAGAGACATTCTCAAGCTATCAGGCAGCCTGAATTTGCATGACATTCAGGGGCACGCGTTGAGGGTCGCTCAGAGCTGTGACGCCCAGCGAGGGTGCTGGTCGTCCACGACGAACGGATGCGCGTGACGCCGCGCACCCTTTAGGTGGGAGTGGTCCAGCGGCAGGTTGTCGTGGCTATGCTCGAGAATCTCCGGGTCCTCCTGCGGCCAGAGGCGAAGGGCCGACAGCGCGCCGACACCCGCCAGCGCGGCCAGCACCCCGAGGGCCGCGACCGGCCCGAACTGCGTCATCAGCCAGCCGGAAAGCGGATAGGTCACGAGCCAGCAGGCATGGCTGAGCGCGAACTGGGCCGCGAAGAGCGCAGGGCGATCCTCCGGGTGGGCGGAACGCCGCAGCAGGCGACCGGAGGGGGTCAGGACCGCTGAATACCCGAGGCCCACCAGCAGCCACGCGCCAAGAAGGACGGGCCAGTTCAGCCCAAGTGCGGCGACCTCTCCGGCGAGACCGAGGAGCGTCAGCACCATGAGCGCGGCGCCGGTGACCATCACCGGCCGGTCCGGCACGCGGTCGAGCAGCTTCGGCAGCGCGAGCGCGGCCAGCATCGATCCCGCGCCGAAGGCGAACAGCGTCCAGGCCAGCGCGGAAGCGTCCAACCCCAGCGCGCTTCGCACCAGCACCACCGAGTTGACCAGCACCATCGCGCCCGCAGCGGCTGCGGCGAGGTTCAGCGCCAGCAGTCCGCGCAGGCGCGGCGTCGCGAGGTAGATGCGGATGCCGCGCGTCGTGCGGTCGTAGATGCCGCGCGGCTCGGACGGTTTCGGCGAAGGCAGCAGGACCGAGACGACCAGCACCGCGGAGGCGGCAAACCCCACCACCGTTCCAAGGAAGAGGGAGTTGTAGCTTACCACCGCCAGCAGGAGCCCGGCCAGCATCGGGCTGACGATGTTCTCGAGGTCATAAGCCAGCCGCGACAGTGACAGCGCCCGCGTGTAGCGCGCCTCGTCCGGCAGCACGTCCGGGATGGTCGCCTGGAAGGTCGGCGTGAAGGCGGCAGACGCCGATTGCAGCAGGAAGATCAGCACGTAGACCTGCCAGACCTCGGTCACGAAAGGCAGGCACAGCGCGACACCCGCCCGAACCAGATCCAGCGCAACCAGAAGCGCCCGACGGTTCACCCGGTTCGCAAAAGCCCCGGCGATGGGGGCAATGCCGACATAGGCCACCATCTTGATGGTGAAGACCGTGCCCAGCACCATCGAGGCCCCGTCGCCCGCCAGATCGTAGGCCAGGAGGCCAAGCGCGACGGTCGCAAGCCCCGTGCCCAGAAGTGCGACGACCTGAGCGGCGAAGAGATGGCGGTAGGTTCGGTCGGCAAGCACTTCCAGCATGGGGCGGCCTCAGGGGTAACGGGAGATGGCTCTCGGTTCGTTGCGATCGTTTTCCGACTGCTCAACAACGCAACTCACCCCGCGCAGCAGGACAGTTTCGCCACGTCCTTGTCAAAGGTCTGCGCGGCGAGTTTAAGGCCTTCGACGGTGGTGAGATAGGGAAAGATCGTCTCGCCAAGCGCCTTGGCGGTCATCCCGAACCGCAGCGCCATGACCAGCGTCTGCACGCTGTCCGCGCCCTCGGGCGCCACGATCACCCCGCCCAGAAGCCGGTCGGTCGCGGCGTCCGCCACCAGCTTGATCAACCCGCGCGTGTCGCGGGCAGCCAAGGCGCGGGGCACGTTGTCGAGGGTGATGAGGCTGGTCTTGACCGCGTGCCCCGCCGCGCGCGCCTGCGCCTCGGTCAGGCCCGCGCCGGCCACCTGCGGGTCGGTGAACACGACCCAGGGCATGGCGGCATTGTCATAGCGTTCTGCCCCGCCCAGCACGGCGTTGCGCGCGGCGAGTTTCGCGCCATAGGCGGCCATGTAGACGAACTGGTCGCGGTCGGTCACATCGCCTGCGGCATAAATGCCGGGGCGGGTGGTCTGCATGTCATCGCCGACCACGACGGCGCTGCGCGCATCGGTCGCGATGCCGAGTTCGGCCAGCCCCAGCCCTTCGGTATTGGGCCTGCGCCCGGTGGTCAGGACGAGGTGATCGGCGATCAGATCTCGGGGGGTGCCATCTTGCACAATCGTCAGGATTGCCCCGCCTTCACCCCGCCGCGCGGCCTTGTAGGCAACGCCATCCTCGATCGTCACGCCCTCGGCGCGCAGCGCATCGGCCAGGGCCGCGCCCACCTCCGGCTCTGCCTGCGGCAACAGGCGCGAGCGGCAGACAATCGTCACCGCGACACCCATGCGGGCCATCATCTGCGCCAGTTCCACGCCGATATAGCCGCCGCCAAGGAAGATCAGGCTTTCGGGCAGGGCCTTCATGTCCAGCAGCGCGGTGCTGTCGAGGGTGGGCACCGCATCGATCTCCGCGATATCCGGCACCGCAGGCCGACCGCCCGTGGCGATGATGACCCGGGCCGCGGTGATCCGGCGGCCGCCGACCTCGACGCCGCCCTCGACCAGCCGCGCCGGGCCTTCGTCGATATAGGTGACGTTCTCATAACCCGGCAGCAGGTCGGCGTATTTCTTCTGCCGCAGCGTCCCGACCAGATCGTCCTTGGCCGCGACCAGCGCCGCCCAATCATCCACCCGCGCCTCACCCTGCAAGCCAGGAAACCGTTGAGCGGCTTTCGCTCGATGCAGGGCCTCGGCGGCGCGGATCATCGTCTTGGACGGCACGCAGCCGACGTTGACACAGGTGCCGCCGATGGTGCCATGCCCGATCAGCGCCACGTGCCTGCCGCCCTCGGCCGCCGTGATCGCCGCCGAAAACCCCGCCGATCCCGCGCCGATGACGGCAAGATCAAATTCCCGGGTTTTTGCGCTGTCGGGTGTGCAGCAGTCATGGGTGTCTACGCGCTGGTCCATTGTCGATTTCTTTCTGAGTCGGTGGGAACAATTGCCTTGGCGACACCCCGAATGTCCTGCGTCAGACCATCGAGCCGAGGTCGGAGGCGTAGCTGGGATAGGCGAAGATCATCGCCTTGATCTGGTTGGCGGTCAGACCGGCCCCCATCGCCATGGCGAAGAGATTGATCTGTTCCTCGGCGCCCGGTCCGATCAGATGCGCGCCGAGGATCTTTCCGGTCCTCTGTTCGACCAGGACCTTGAAGCCTGTCCATTTCGCGCCCACGCGCAGCGAGGAATACCAGCCTTCGGTCTTATCGGAATGCATGTCGAATTCCAGTCCCTGGTCCCGCGCCGCGGCCTCGGACAGGCCCACGGTAGCGACCATGGGCAAAGTGAAAACGACGCTCGGGATCGGCGGATAGTCAACGGAGCGGTCGTCGCGCCCCGCCAGCAGGTTCTTACCCGCGATCCGGCCCTCGTTGGCTGAAACCGGCGTGAGGTTGGGGCCGCTATCGGCGCAATCCCCGGCGGCAAAGATCGCCGGGTTGGTCGTGCGCATGGCGGGGCTGACCTTGATGCCGCGCGGCCCATGTTCCACCCCGGCAGCCCCGAGGTTCAATCCGTCGATATTGGGCACCCGGCCGGTGGCATGAACCACGGTGTCGCAGGTCACAGTCTCGATCCCGCCCGGTCGCTCGACCGTGACGACAAGCGCGCCGTCCTGATCTTCCACCTTCAGCACCTTCGCGCCCAGCCGCAGGTCGATGCCGAGATCGGTCGTTGCGTCAACAAGCATTGCGACCAGATCGGGGTCGAAGTTCCCCAACGGCCGGTCCATCATCTCCAGAACCGTCACCTCGGTCGCACCGGCGCGCCTGGCGATGTGGGAAAACTCCATGGCGATGAAGCCGCCGCCGACAAAGGCCACCCGATCCGGCCGCGCGGGCAATTCGAGGAACTCGGTGCTGGTGGTCAGCAGGTCTTCGCCGGGAATGTTCAGCGTCATCGGCCGCGCGCCGGTGGCGATGTGGAAATGCTTCGCGCGCAGAGTTTCGCCGTTCAACGAGATCGTGTTGGAGCCAGTGAAGCGCGCCTCACCATGCAGCGTCGCGACGCCCGCCTTTTCCAGCCCGGCCTCGATCTTCGGCGGCATCGCGTCGGTGAAGGTCCGCTTGAAGGCGATCATCTCGGCCCAGTCGACCGAAGCCTGCGCCGCGAGGCCCTTTCCCTTCAGGTTATGCGCCCAGTCCACGCCTTCGGTGACGGCGGTCAGCATCTTCTTGGGATCACAGCCGCGCAGGGCGCAGG
>JBKBVC010000217.1:0-4470 GCA_046289805.1 Tabrizicola sp. | reverse complement strand
CGGCTGACCGGCCTGCTGGGTCGATCCGCCGGCCTGCTGGCCCTGTTGCTGCGGGCTGGGGCTGGAGGCGCCGCCTTGTTGCGGCTGGGTCGGGGTCTTGGCCATCTGACTGCTCCGTTCTCTGGCTCTTTTTTCCATATTGCGCGGGTCTCGGGCCGCAACAAGCCGGGTTCATGACGTTTTTGCGACGCTTTGTCGGAAATGTGCGGCATTCGCAACAGGTCTTCGATCACATTCCGGTTTTCCCCACCTATCCGGCGGGGCTTGCCGTTTCCGGGCAACGGGTTCACCCTGCCCGAGAAGGAGACCATACATGCCCGTCAAGAACCGTTTCGCCGAACTTCTGCCCGAAATCACCGCCTGGCGCCGTGACTTCCACGCTCATCCCGAGCTTCTGTTCGACGTCCACCGCACCGCCGCCAAGGTGGCCGAGCTCTGCCGGTCCTTCGGCTGCGACGAGGTGGTGGAGGGCATCGGCCGCACCGGCGTCGTCGCCGTGATCCGGGGGCGCACCGACACGAAAGGCCGCGTCGTGGGCCTGCGCGCCGACATGGACGCGCTGCCCATCCATGAGCAGACCGGGGTGCCCTATGCCTCGACCGTGCCCGGCAAGATGCATGCCTGCGGCCATGACGGGCATACCGCGATGCTCCTGGGCGCCGCGAAGTATCTGGCCGAGACGCGCAATTTCGACGGCACCGTCGTCTGCATCTTCCAGCCCGCCGAAGAGGGCGGCGGCGGCGGGCGCGAGATGGTGAAGGACGGGATGCTCGACCGCTGGAACGTGCAGGAGGTCTACGGGATGCACAACATGCCCGGCATCCCCGTCGGCCATTTCGCCATCCGCCCCGGCGCGATGATGGCCGCAGCCGACCAGTTCGAGATCGTGGTGACGGGCAAGGGCGGTCACGCCGCAAAGCCGCACGACTGCGTCGATACCACCGTGGTCAGCGCGCATATCATCGTGGCGCTCCAGACCATCGCCAGCCGCAACGTGGACCCGCTGAAACAGGTCGTCGTTTCGGTCTGCACGGTGGAAACCGACTCCACCGCGCACAATGTCATCCCGCAGGTCGTGAAGATGAAGGGCACCGTCCGCACCATGGACCCCAAGGTGCAGGACCAGGTCGAGGCACGCATCGCCCAGATCGTCGAAGGCACCGCTCTCGCGCTCGGCGCCCGGGCCGAGGTCCACTACCAGCGCGGCTATCCGGTCACGGTCAACACGCCCGAGAACACCGCTTTTGCCGCCGAGGTGGCACGCAAGGTCTCGGGCCACGTCGATACCGACACCGCGCCGCTGATGGGGGCCGAGGATTTCAGCTTCATGCTGAACGAACGCCCCGGCGCCTACATCTTCCTCGGCAATGGCGATACCGCGATGGTCCACCATCCGGCCTACAACTTCGACGATGCCGCCATTCCCTTCGGCTCCTCCTGGTATGCCGAGATGGCCGAGACCCGGATGCCGGCCGAATGATCGCAACCGCCCTCGTCGCGCTGGTGGCGCTCATCCATCTCGCCATCCTGGCGATGGAGATGCTCCTGTGGGAGACCAGGCCGGTCCGCGCCCTCTTCGGCATCTCGCCCGACTTCGCCGTCAACACCCGGGTGATGGCGGCGAACCAGGGGCTCTACAACGGCTTTCTCGCCGCCGGTCTGCTGCTGGCGCTCTGGCGGGGCCTTCCGGGGCCGGGGGCGGAACTGGCCTGTTTCATCCTGGCCTGCGTCATCGTCGCGGGGCTTTACGGTGCGGCCACCGCCTCGCGGCGCATCCTTTTCATCCAGGCGGTGCCGGCGCTTCTTGCGCTGCTCGCCGTCCTGACCGGGATCTAGGCGGCAAGGTTCCGCTGACCGCTCCCCGGGCGCGATAGCGGAATCGGCGCGCCTCGTGGCAGGCTCTGTCCGCGGAGGGCACGCCCATGCTGACACGTCGCATGTTCCACACCCGGCTCATCGCGGCGCTGGCGGCAGGGGCGTTGCCGATCGCCACCGGCGCACGGGCCGCGGCACCCGCCACCGACGACCTCTGGCTGAACCGGCTGACCTTCGGCGCCTCGCCTGCTTCCCGGGCCGAGATCGCCGCGCTGGGGCGCGAGGCCTGGCTGGAGCAGCAACTGACACTGCGCCCCGAGGACGACACGGCCCTTGCCGACCGGCTGGCCCGCGCGCGGCTGCGCATCGCCTATGACGCGGGCGAGGACGACATCGGCCGGTGGGAGGCAAGGGACGAGCTGCGCCCGCTATCCTTCCTGTCTGCCGGGCCCGAGACGATCGTGCCGCTTCTGGAATGGCAGCCGGGCCGCGCGATGGAGTATTCCGAACGCATGCGCCCGGCGCAGGAGGTGATCGCCGCCGCGCTGATCCGCGCCGTCCATGCGCAGGCGCAACTGCGCGAGATGGTCACCCAGTTCTGGCACGACCATTTCAACGTGAACTCCGCGAAGGACCACACCACCGCCGCCCCCTTCGCGCTTTACGACCGCAGCCTGCGCGCCCATGCGCTGGGGAACTTCCGCGCGCTTCTGGGCGAAGTCGCGGCCGCCCCGGCCATGCTCTACTACCTCAACAACGCCGACAGCCGCGCCTCACCCGCCAACGAGAACTTCGCGCGCGAGCTTCTGGAACTCCACACGCTCGGCGCCGGCAACTACCTGAACGACCGCCACTCGGACTGGCGCGAGGTGCCCGGCGCGACCGAAGGGCTGGCGGCCGGCTATCTCGACCTCGACGTTTACGAGGTGGCGCGCGCCTTCACCGGCTGGTCGGTCGGCGACGGCCGCTGGCTGGCCGAGGGCGAGGAGGCCCCGCGCACCGGACGGCTGCACTATGTCGCGCGTTGGCACGATCCGTACCAGAAGCGCGTGCTCGGGCGCGAGTTCCCGCCCAATCGCGGCCCGCTGAAAGACGGCGAGGAGGTGCTCGACATCCTCGCCCGCCACCCCGGCACCGCGCGCTTCGTCTGCGAGAAGCTGGCCCGCCGCTTCCTCTCCGATGATCCGCCCGCCGGTCTTGTGCAGCGGATGGCCGAAACCTTCCTCGACCAGGCCGAGGCACCCGACCAGATCGCCCGGGTGATCCGCGTCCTGGTCCTGTCGCCCGAATTCGCCGCGCCACCGACCAAGCTGCGCCGGCCTTTCGAGTTTCTCGCGGCGCTCTACCGGGCGACCGGGGCGGAGATCACGGCTACTGAAAACGGGTTTCACTGGCAACTCGGCCGCGCCGGCTGGCGTCAGCACAGCTTTGGTCCGCCGACCGGGCACCCCGACCGGATCGAGGCCTGGACCGGCGCCAGCACGCTGAACCGCATGGTCGATCTGGCGATTTCGGCCTTCGAGGACTGGTTCGGAACAGCCGCCGCCGACCTTGCGCGACCCGTGGGCAATGCGGCGACGGTCGGAGCCTTCGCTGCGCAGCATGCCGATGCGCTGGCGCCGGGGCAGGGGGAGGGCATCGCCGCCGACCTTGCGCGCGCCTTCGGGATCGACCCCGCCGCGCCGCTTGACGCGATTTCGCCCGAGGATCGTCGGGGCCTCGGCCAGTCCGCCGTGGCCTTCGCCGCGCTGACCCCCGAATTCCTCTTGCGATAGGTGCGCCCATGGCCCGCGATCCGATCCTGGTGGTGGTCTTCCTGCGCGGCGGGGCGGACGGGCTGGCGCTGGTCTCGCCGACCTCGGACCCGGATTTCATCGCCGCGCGACCCGAGGACCTGCGCGTCTTGCGCAAGGGCGACGGCGCGGGGCGGGCCATCGCGCAGGACATCGCCGATGTGGATTTCCGCTTCCACCCGGCGGCGGCGGCCTTTGCCGACCTCTACGAAGCAGGCGATCTGTCGCTGATCCATGCCGCCGGACTTCCCGAGGCCACTCGCAGCCATTTCGACGCCGAGGCGCGGATCGAGCGCGGCATCTTCGGCGCCGAGGCCTCGCTCAACGATGCCTCCGGCTGGCTCGGCCGCTGGCTGCGCGCCATGGCACCGGGCGGCCCGATGCCGGCGCTGGCGGTCGGGGCGGTGCGCCCGGCCAGCCTGATCGGTGCGGATGCCGCGGTGGCCGAGACGCTCGCCGACCTCGTGCTGGCGCAGGGGCACTGGCTGTCCGACCTCCTCCGGCGGCGGCTCGCGACGGGTTTCGGCGCGCATGGTGCCCTGCAACGGCCGATTGCCGATCTGATCGGCCTGTCCGATCTGGTGCGGGACAGGTTCTGGTCCAGCGAGGATCAGGCGCTGCGCACCTATTCCTCCGCCGTCGATTATCCGCAGGACAACCCCCTGTCCGGCCCGTTCATGACCGTGGCCCAGACGATAAAGGAGGATCTGGGCCTGCGCATCGCCACGGTCGATTTCCCCGGCTGGGACACGCATGTGAACCAGGCCGCCGATTTCCCCGCCCAGGTCAAGGCGCTGTCGCAGGCGCTGATGGCCTTCTGGCGCGATCTGGGGGCCTGGCAGCAGGAGGTTTCGGTCGTGGT
>JBKBVC010000216.1:0-4476 GCA_046289805.1 Tabrizicola sp. | reverse complement strand
TTGGCCCGACGCGGGCCCCGATAACACCCCGTGCGTGGCGCGCCCCCCGAGCGCCGGCGTGTCCTCCGTCACGGTTCACAATTACTACGGCACGAAATCCGGCGTTCTGCTTGCCCTCGTGGCAGAAAGCGACCGGGAGCTGATCGAAACCCTTTCGAGGAAGCTGGCCGGCAGGTCCACCGACCTCATCGGCCTGGTCCTCGGGTTCGCGGCGATCATCTTCGACCACACCCTCACCCATCTCGACAAGGCGATCTGGCGCAAGGTCATCGCGGCATCCGTCAGTGATCCCGACCCCCGGTTCGGAACCCTCTACCGTGCGCTCGACGATCGGCTGGCCGGGGTTCTGGTCGAGGAGGTGGCCGGTCTGATGCGAAAGGGCCTGGTTCCGGGCGGGACCTCTGCGGACGACCTGGGCCGCGCCCTGTTCAACATTCAGAACATGCGCTTCATCGAGTTCGTCGCAAACGACGATCTGTCCCGCGAAGACACCTTGCAACGCCTCGAACGCGATCTCGTCGCACTGCTCGGGCCGGCCGGGCGCGCGGGAGCCGTCGGCAGCGGCCAACCGGACGGGGCGGTCCTCCCGAACGTACGTCGGCCCTGACCGCCGGCCACCCGCGCCGGCAACGGCATGCCGCGGCGCGTCCATGATCCTCGAGGCGCGCTCGCCGCCCCCGCGGCGACGGAGATGTGGCCCCTGTCCGACATGACGTTGCCCGACCCGCCCCTGCAGGCGCCTCACCGGACACGGGGACCGCCGCAGTCAGCGGTCGCAACCCTGCACCTGCTGCGAACGCCCTATCTGGCGGCTGGAAAGAACAGCTGCTCGCCGCCAACGGTGAAGCCGGCGATGGCGGCCTGGCCTGCGTCCGAGAGGATCCAGTCGATGAAGGCCTGACCCTGTTCGGCCTTGACATGGGGATGCCGTTGCGGGCTCACGAGGATGATTCCGTAGGGGTTGAACAGGATCTGATCTCCCCCGAACAGGATCTCCAGCGGGCCACGGTTCCGGAACGCCACCCAGGTGGCGCGATCGGCAAGCGCATAGGCGGGGATCTGGGATGCGGTGTTCAGCGTGGCCGCCATACCTGAGCCGGTGGACAGATACCATGCACCCGCAGGCTCGACCCCGGCGGCGGCCCACAGGCTCTTCTCGGCCTCGTGGGTGCCGCTGTCATCCCCGCGCGACGCGAACGGCGCCCCTGCCCCGGCGATGGCGGCCATGGCTGCGGCGGCATCGGTCGCATCGCGGACCCCTGCCGGATCCGCGCTGGGGCCGACGATGACGAAATCGTTGTGCATGACCTCGAACCGCTCGACACCATAGCCCTCGGCCACAAACCGTTCTTCCTGCGCCCGGGCATGAACGAAGACGACATCGGCGTCGCCCCTCCGTCCGGTTTCCAGCGCCTGGCCGGTGCCCTGCGAGACGACGCGCACCTCGATGCCGGTTTCGGCCCGGAAGATCGGCAGGATGTGCGCGAAGAGCCCGGAATTCTCGATCGAGGTTGTCGAGGCGATGGTGATGAACTCCGGTGCCGCAGCAGACCCGGCAGCGGCAAGGCCGAGACCCGAGGCGGCGAGCAGGAGGAAGCGTCGGCTGACGGTCATAGTTCCGGGCATTCCCTGGCTACCACACCAGATCGCCTGCGAGGAAGGCGCGGGCTTCGGCGGTCTCGGGCCCGGCAAAGAATTCCGCGGCGGACCGGTGTTCGATCAGTCGGCCCCGATGCAGGAACGCCACGACCTCGGCAAGGCGCCGGGCTTGGCCGAGGTCGTGCGTGGTCATCACGATGGTGATGCCGTCGGCCGAGAACTGCTCGACCATGTCCTCGATGATCCGGGTTGCCGAAGGGTCGAGTGCCGAAGAGGGCTCGTCGAGGAACAGCACCTGCGGCTGCATCGCCCAGGCGCGCGCCAGCGCGAGGCGCTGCTGCTCGCCCCCCGAAAGAAGACGCGCGGGCCGGTTGGCCAGCGGGGTCAGGCCGAATCGGTCCAGCGTCTGCGCGACCGTATCGCGACGGTGCTTGCGGCCAAGCCCCTTCAGCGCCAGCGGGTACTCGAGATTCGCCGCGACGGAGCGTCGAAGCAGCACCGGGCGCTGGAACACCATCGCCTGAGCGCGCGCGCGCACCTCTCCGCTGGCCCAGTAGCGGCGACCCGCGGTCGGGTCGATCAATCCGTGGCACAGGCGCAGGAACAGGCTCTTGCCAGCCCCGTTTGCGCCCATCACCACGAGCCGCCGACCGGCCTCGATGCGCAGCGTGATGTCGGACAGGAGGGTCGTGTTGCCGACGGCAAGGCTCACCGATTCCAGCGAGAGCGGGAGCACGGATACCGTTTCGTTGCGCGTGTCCCTCATCCAAGTCGCCCCCGGGCCCATTGTCCTGCCACCCATGCGAATGCGTTCAGCATGATCGTGAGAGCGAAGAGTATGAGCCCCAGCGCCACGGCAAGGCCGAGGTTTCCGCGATTGGTTTCCAGCGTGATGGCGGTCGTCATGGTGCGGGTGTGGCCTGCGATGTTCCCGCCCACAATAAGAACCGCGCCCACCTCGGCGCTGGCCCGCCCGAAGCCGGCCAGCACACCAGTTAGCAGGCTTACGCGGCCGTCCCAAAGCACGGTCGGCACGGCGTCCAGGCGGCTCGCGCCCAGCGATCGAAGCTGGTCACTGTACTCGGTCCACAGATCCTCGACGACCGAGCGCGTCAGCGAGATGATGATGGGCAGGATCAGCAGCGTCTGCGCGATGATCATGGCGGTGGGCGTAAACAGCAGCGAAAGCGATCCCAGCGGCCCGGAGCGCGACAGCAAGAGGTAAACGATCAGCCCCGCCACCACGGGCGGCAGGCCCATGAGCGCATTTAGGACCACAATCGCCGCCCCCCGGCCGGGAAAGCGCGTCAGCGCCAGCACCGCCCCGATCGGCAGTCCCGCTACGCAGGCGATCAGCACGGCCGTCATCGTCACACGCAAGCTGAGCCCGATGATCTGCATCAGGTCTGGATCACCGCTGGCGATCAGGCTGAAGGCGGTTGCGAGGGCTTCGGCCACCATGAATCCTTGCATAAATCGATAGAAAAAGATCAGAACGCATAATAGGATGCAATGATGTAAATATTGCAGGAGTTTGCGCTAAATTGCAGGATCCGCCGTCAGAGAGCACGACACGATCGCCCCGAGCCGCAGGGTCGTCTCCCCTCATGACCACCGGCGAGGTCGCCGACTATCTCCGGGTGAAGGAGCGCACGATCTATGAGATGGTTGCGCGCCAGGCGATCCCATTCAGCCGCGCCACGGGCAAGCTCCTGTTCCCGCGCCGCCTGGTCGACGCCTGGATCGAGGCGCAGACCGAACTTCCCGAAGCGGGCATCGCATCGGCCCCGCCGATCTATGCCGGGTCGAACGATCCCTTGCTGGAATGGGCCTTGCGCCAGTCGGGAAGCGGGCTGGCGGTGCTGGCGCGTGGTTCGGTTCTGGGGCTTGAGGATCTGGCGGAGGGGCGGGCGGTGCTGGCGGGGTTCCACCTGCTTGATCCCGCTACCGGCACATGGAACCTCGCCGCGGCGCGGAGTTGCCTGTCCGGCAGCAAGCATGTCCTGATCCACTGGGCACGCCGGACGCAGGGATTGATTACCGCTGCAGGCAACCCGCTCGGGATCACCAGTCTGAAGGACGCCGCCGAGCGCGGGCTGCGCTTTGCCGTGCGGGCCGGGGCGGCGGGCTCGACGCGACTTCTGGAAAGCCTGCTGGCGCGCGAGGGGCTCTCCATGGCGGATCTCGCGACGGCGCCCCGCCCCGCCGAGACCCATGCCGACCTGGCGACCCTGATCGAGACCGGTGAAGCCGAGCTCGGACTCGGGCTGCAAGCCGTCGCCGGGCATCTGGGCTTCCTGCCGATCCTGACCGATGAAAGCTTCGATCTCGCCATGACCCGACGTGACTATTTCGAACCCCCGGTCCAGGCGCTTCTGGCCTTCGCCCGCTCGGAAATCTTTGCCCGACGGGCCGCTTATCTGGGGGGGTATGATCTCACCGATCTGGGCAGGGTTCTCTGGAACGCGTGAGAGAGGACCCCATCGCGGCCGCGGGCGAAACGGGAAGGCCGCACGTGCGGTCTGCAATCGCGTCCGTCCGGGCGGTCAGGGCCGAAATCTGCCAGCCCGGAAGGTTCCGCGGGCGTCACTGCCCCGTGTTGCGAGGCGCTGTGGCTCCGATGATGCGGCTGGCCCTGAGGGTGCGACCGCCCGCGACGGCACCGATCTGCCGGCTGGAGTCTGCGCGGCGCCCCGAATCCGGACGGTCTTTTCGGCGCTTGCCACGGTCGGGCGCACTCGCGCGCGCGGTGCGTCGCGCTGCGTCTCGCGGACACCGGCCTGAATGCGGGGGCGCAACTTCGGGCAGGGCAAGGCAACCCGGCCACTGCTGCAAGGGAAGGCGGCAGACAGGATGGGACTTGCGTCCAACCTTCTC
>JBKBVC010000215.1:0-4516 GCA_046289805.1 Tabrizicola sp. | reverse complement strand
TGGAGGCGCCCGAGGTCAGCACCCGGTCGTCCGACTGGATGGCGAGCGCCAGAAGGTCCACCAGTTGGCGGCCGACGATGGCACGGGTCTCCTCGGTCATCGCGTCGTAGCGTTGCGGGATCAGGTGGATCATGTCCACGAACAGCCCGTTCGCCCCGTTCGTCGCGTCGAACTGGAGAGAGCAGAACCGGTCCGGCGCGCGGATGCGCCCGCCCAGCATGTCCTTGGCCAGCTTCATCACCCAGAGGTCGGCCGGTTCGGCGTGGCTGAACTCGTAAGGCTCATGGCTGCGTTCGATGAAGAAGGCGCCGGGGTTGGCGCGCACCTCCTTGCCGCCCTGGGCGAAGCGGACCTCGGACCTTGCGGGCAGCGTGACCAGGAATTCCTCGGGCCCCGGTTCGCGGAAATGTCGGGGCAGGCGGCGATAGAGCAAGGGATCGGAGGTCAGCCGCGAGATCGACACGCCGCCCAGATCCCAGGAGGTCAGTTCGCCGTCAAAGGCCTCTGGCCGCGGGAAGGTCAGCTCCAGCGGGAAATAGGCCCGCGCGATCGTCTCGTGCCAGTGCCGGCTGCGGGCCGCCTGATCCACTCCGCGCGTGGAGATCGTGCTCTTCATCGCGTCCTTCCCCCTTGCCACCATCAGGCCACGGGCGCGCGAGTCGGACAAGCGGGCATCCTGCCGCCCTGCGCTCAAACGCAAAAGCCAGTGCACCCGGTGCAAAGACGCGGGCGCAATCGCGCCGCTAGCCTTCCCCGATCAACGGCGCAACAGACGCCGCGCGACAGGGAAAGCAGACATGACGACCGGGCCTTCCGCCCGACCGTTCCCCTGTTGCGCGGCCCTTACGGGAGGGCTTCGTGATGGCGAGAACGCCAGGGAAGAAGAAGGTTGAGGTGGATCCTATCACCCTGTCGGTGGTCCGGGGCATCCTGGAAACAACGCAGCGCGAGATGACGCTGAGCCTGGAAAAGACCGCGCGGTCCAGCGTGTTCAACCTGGCGCACGACTATTCCACGGCGCTTTTCAACCACCGGCCTGAGATGATCCTGCAAGGCCAGGACATCCCGATCCACCTGGGGTCGCTGATCCCGGCGATGAAGGTGGTGGCGAAGTATTTCGAGGGCGACATCCACGAAGGCGACCTCATCATCCACAACGACCCGGCCTGGGGCGGGTCGCACGCCATCGACACCTGTTTCTACAAGCCGGTGTTCTGGAAGGGGAAGCTGAAATACTGGACGGTCTGCAAGGGCCATCTCACGGATGTCGGCGGCCCGGTCCCGGCGGGCTACAACCCGAACGCCAAGGAAATCTACGCCGAATGCCTGCGCATCCCGCCGGTCAAGGTCTGGGACCGGGGCCAGCCGCGCAAGGACGTGCTGAACTTCATCCTGACCAACATGCGCGCGCGCCGTGACCAGGAAGGCGATTTCAACGCGCTGATCGGCGCCTGCCAGGTGGGCGAACGTGCGCTTCTGGCGATGCTGGAGAAATACGGCGAGGAACAGGTCGACGCCTGCATCGAGATGCTGCTCGACATGGCCGAACGCCAGATGCGCGGGCTGATCGCTAGCGTGCCGGACGGCACCTACGAGGGCATGGCGATCCTTGAGGACGCGGGCCACGGCTATGGCGATTTCGAGATCAAGGCGACCGTCACCATCAAGGGCGACAGCTGCCATATCGCCATCTCCTCGCCGCCGCAGATCCCCTATTTCATCAACAGCTACGAGGGGAACAGCCATTCCGGCGTCTACCTGGGCCTGATGATGTTCGCGCAACTGCCGCCCCCCTACAACGAGGGGCTCTACCGTTGCGTCAGCGTGGATTTCGGCCCCAAGGGCACGATCTGCAACGCGGCCGAACCCGCGCCACACATGAACTGCACCACGACGCCCATGGAGACGCTGACCGACGCGGTGCGCCTGGCCTTCGAGAAGGCGGTGCCCTCCAAGGTCTCGGCCTCCTGGGGCCATGCCAACGGCCTCAACATCGCCGGCTGGGACAAGCGGCATGACGAGGAATATGTCACGATGGTGCTGGCCACCATCATCAGTGGCGCGGGGGCCACGCCCAGCCAGGACGGCTGGCACGCCTGCGGCCCGGAATGCTGCTTCGGCGCGCTGACCTCGGGCGATGTGGAACTTTTGGAATACAGCTACCCGATCATCATCCACCGCTATTCCCTGATGACCGACAGTGGCGGCGCGGGGAAATTCCGCGGCGGATCGGGCACCGCCTGGGAGGTGGAGCCGCTGAACGGCGACATGACCTTCATCACCTTCGGCGAAGGCCGCCGCATCCCGGCGGTGGGCGCTGCGGGCGCGGCCAGCACGATCATCGACACCAAGGTCGGGCGACTGGAACTGGTGGAAGGCCAAAACCGGCAGACCATCCGCGAGAACGTCATCAAGGTCATCAAGCCCGGCGACCGGATCACCAACATGAACCCCGGCGGCGGCGGTTACGGCAACCCGATGGACCGGGCGGTCGAGAAGGTCGTCTGGGACGTGAAGAACAACCTCGTCTCGATCGACGGAGCAAGGGAGGACTACGGAGTCATCATCACCGACCCCGCCACGCTGCACGTGGACATCAAGGCAACCGAAGAACTGCGTGCGCGCCGTCGCGCCGCCATGGCCGCGAACTAGGGGAGAGATGAGATGAAATCCGATTACCGACTGGGCATCGACGCGGGCGGCACCTTCACCGACTTCGTTCTGGCCGAAAGATCCGGGCAGGTGCGCCTGTTCAAGGCGCTTTCCACCCCGCAGGACCCGACGCTTGCCATCAAGAACGGCCTGGCGCTGATTTCCGAGGAACTGGGGGTATCGCCCGAAAAGGTGGTGTCGAACTGCGATCTCTGCATCAACGGAACGACCGTCGGCCTGAACGCGCTGATCACCCACAAGGGGGCCAAGACCGGGCTGATCTGCACGGCCGGCCACGAGGACAGCCTTGAAATCCGCCTCGGCCACAAGGAGGACGGCTACCGCTATGACGCCGACTATCCGCCCGCGACCATGCTGGTGCCGCGCTACCTGCGGCGGGGCGTGCGGGAACGGGTGCTGTCGGACGGCTCTGTCCGCGAGCCGCTGAACGAGGCCGATGTCCGCGCGGCTTGCGAGCTTTTCCGCGCCGAGGGGGTGGAGACCGTGGCGATCAGCTTCGTCTGGTCGGTCCTGCGCCCCGAGCATGAGCGCCGCGCCGGCGAGGTCGTCCGCGAGATGCTTCCCGGTGTTGTCCTCACGCTGGGGTCAGAGCTATACCCGCAGGTCCGCGAATACACCCGGACCTCGACCGCGGTGGTGAACGCCTACCTCGCCCCGATCATGAAGCGCTATGTCGAGGCGGTGGACAGCTACTTCCGGTCCCTGGGCGCCAGGCAGCCGGTGCGCTACTACCAGTCGAACGGCGGCCTCGCCATCGGGCAGGCGATGACGGACCGGTCGGTCTATGCCATCAACTCCGGCCCCGCCTCGGCCCCCGCCGCCGGGCAGTATGTCTGCGAGCCCTTCGGGCATCGCAACGTCATCACCGTCGACATGGGCGGCACGTCGTTCGACATCACGCTGACCAAGGACGGCTCGACGAACATCAACAAGAACATCGACTTCCTGCGCTACCGGATCGGCGTGCCGATGATCCAGGTGGAAACCCTGGGCGCGGGCGGCGGGTCGATCGGCTGGATCGACGAGATGGGGCTGATGCAGGTGGGCCCGCAATCGGCGGGCTCCGACCCCGGCCCGGCCTGCTATGGCCAGGGCGGCACCTTGCCCACCGTCTCGGATGCCAACCTTGTCCTGGGCTATCTCAACCCCGACGGGCTGGTGGGCGGGCGGCTGCCACTCGATGCCGCCAAGGCCCGCAAGGCCATCGAGACCCATCTGGCCAAACCTCTGGGGATGAGCGTCGAACGCGCCGCCTATGGCATGTTCACCATCGTCAACGCCAACATGGTGAACGGTATCCGCCGCGTCACCGTGGAACGCGGCTATGACCCGCGCGACTTCGTGCTGGTCGGCGCCGGGGGGGCCACGGCCGCGCATATCACTGCGCTGGCCGATGCCATCGGGATCGACACCATCGTCCTGCCAAAGCTTGCCTCGGGCCTCTGCGCCTTCGGCCAGATCATCAGCGACGTCAAATACAACTACATGGCCACCGCCCCCCTGCGGCTGGACAATGACGCGGCCTATGCCCGCATCGACGAGTTGTTCGCCCGGATCGAGGCGCAGGGCGTCGCGCATCTGAAGGGCGACGGCTTCAAGGGCAAGGATATCGTGACGAAGCGCAGCCTGGACATGCGCTATGTGGGCCAGGTCCATGAATGCACTGTGGAAATCGGCACCTTCAAGGTGGACGCGAAATCCATCGGCAAGATCAGGGACGCTTTCCACAAGCGCCACAAGGAACTTTACACCTATGCCGAGCCCGCCTCGACCGTCGAGGTGGTGAACATCGAAAGCACGCTTTACGGCGTGGTGGACAAGCCCGCGCGGATGTCGATCGGCA
>JBKBVC010000214.1:1685-4531 GCA_046289805.1 Tabrizicola sp. | reverse complement strand
GGCAATGGCGTCATCGTGCAGCCGCTGGTCGCGCGTTACCGCAAAGGGCAGCGAAAGGCCCAGCTCCACGAACTCGGGCGAAAGGAAGGGGCAGCCGACCCGCGCCGCGGGGCCGAGGATGGCGGTCGAGACGAAAGCGATCTCGCGCCGCGTCCGGTTCCAGAACCAGAAGGCCTGGTAGGGGTCGGGCGCAGCGTCAAAGGCGCGGATCGCCTCGGCGATGCGGGCGATGGCGGCCTCTTCGAGACCGGGCGAATGGAGCGCCCCGGCCCCGCCCGAATGACCCGGGCGGCTGATGACGCTGCCGTGGCCTGCGACCAGGCGACGGGCGATGCCGTCGTAGTCGCCCCTGCGGGCACGGTCGAAGAAATCGGCCGCCGAATCGTCGGGATTGGTCAGGATGTCGCCGCCGATCCCGTCCAGGGCCGCCACGCCCGGAGTGCCGGCGAGGTAGTCGTGCATCGGCATCATCTGCGCATGTTCGTCGGCGCAGAACTGGGTCAGGAACATCGCGCGCAGCGCATCGCGCAGCCGGCCGCGCGGATGGCCGAGCAGGTCGTGGCGCACGCCTGCCCGTTCCGTCAGCGCCCGCGCCGCCTGCACCTCACGGTCGAGGATCCGGCCCCCCTGGTGAAAGGTTGCCGCCATGTCGGGCTTGCGGCCCTGGTGCAGCATCTCCAGCAGGATGTGCCGCGAATCGCGGCCGCCGGACAGGGGCAGGACGATCGGCCCGTCCCAGCTGGCCAGAAAGCGGCGGATGGCGGCGCGCGGCACCTCGATGAAGGCTTCGACCGCCTGCGACCGGCTTAGCCCGGCCTCGCGCGGGATGGGCACGTTGCCGGAAACGCTTGCCACCCCGTCGCGCCAGACCAGCCTGCCAGCGGGAGGCAGCACCTTGATATGCCGGAAGGGCGTGTCCTCCGCCAGGAAATGCCCGAGGCGGTGAAAGACGGCCAGCGCAACGGGGTCCGGTTCGGCATCGACCCCAAGCGCCAGGAGTTGCAGGATCGAGGGCGAGACGGCGATCTCGGACCCCTTGCTGCAATAGAACAGGCTGAAATAGCCCAGTGCATCGACCTCGGCGGTCAAGGTGCGGCCGTCCCAGTCCCAGCCGCCGTGCAGGCCGAGCGCGGTATCCGGCGGCGTGGGTCGGTGGCCGAACCGGGCCGTCGCGGCCCCGGAAAGCGCCACCCCGGCAGGCCCGTGGCGCAGATGCAGGACCGGGGCAAGGGCTGCGCCAGGCACGCCGGCATCGCGGCGCAGCTGCGTCCTGGCATTCCCGGCGATGCGGCTGGACGGAGGCGAGCCGGTCAAGAGCCGTCCCGGGTGCCGGTATGACTCCAGACGGGGGAACGGATCAGGGCGGTTTGCAATGCACTTCCTCCAATGACTTGAGCGACCCCGTTCCACGTCTGCCATGCAGGCGTTTCCGATGTCGGCTTCTTTCGAGAATTCCGCGAATGTCGCCCGATAACGCCTTTCGATCAAGCCATTTATGCGCAACCTTGGCGTGTCCGACCCTGAGGCCCGCCAAGCCCGCGGTGCGGGATCGAGACCCTTTCGGCGCCCTGTCGGCCCGGGTTGCCGGGCCGGGCCAGGGGGTTCAGGACAGGCGCGCGACAAGGGGGAAGGCGTGCATGTCGGCAAAGGTGCAGAACGCGATGGCCAGCGCGGTGGTGGCCAGCGCGTAGATCACCGAGACCCGGACCGAGCCCCAGTAATAGGGGTCCGACAGCACCTTGCGGAAATTGTCGAAGCCGACCCAGGTGTAGCCGCCGCCCCAGGGCTGCTCCAGCGTGAAGGCCCAGTAGAGCGCCTGCGCCGAGGGCCAGTAGAAGAAGGTGAAGATCACCAGAAGCTGCGGTGCGAGCAGCAGAGGCACGATCCAGCTGAACCTGAAATGGGCGCGGCGCATGGGGTCTCCGGCAGAAGCGGGGGGCGCGGCAGGAGACCGCCGTGCCCGGTTTCGCAGGGGTGGGAAGGTTACGGGAAGGACTTGCCGGCGTAGGTCGCGGCAAAACGCTTCAGGTGGTCGTTGCCGCGGGCAACGGCGGTGTCGAGCGCCTCTTTCATCGACTTCTGGCCGGCCAGCGCCGCCTCGACCTCGGCCTGCCATTCGGCGCGGATCTGGATGAAGCTGCCGAGACGGATGCCGCGGGTCAGCGGGGTCGGTTCGGTCCAGGTCAGCGATTTCATCGCGATGTCGCGGTTGATGTAGGGCTCCTTCGAGTAGAAGCCTTCGGCCTTCAGCGCCTCGTAAGTGGACTTGGTCACCGGGATGTAACCCGAGTTTTCCAGCAGGAACTGCTGTTCCGGCTTGGTGGCGAGGAAGGCCAGATAGGCAGCCGCACCCTTGTATTCCGCGTCCGTCTTGCCCGAGAGCACCCAGAGCGAGGCACCGCCGACGACGGTGTTCTTGCGCTCCACCCCGTCGTAGGTCGGGATGATCTGCACGTCCCAGGCGAAGGCGGGTTTCAGCTTGTGGACGGTGTTGTGGTCCGCGATGGACGAGAAGAACACCGCGCATTCGCCCTCGACGAAGCTGTCGCGCGAGGATTTGCCGGCCGCGGGCGTGCGCAGCTGCGCGAGGCCCTCGTCCAGCCAGCGCTTGATGTTTTCCATGTGCTGGACGTGCAGCGTGGTGTTGAACAGAAGCTCGCTGTCCAGCCCGTCATAGCCGTTGTTGTTCGAGGCCACCGGCACGCCATGGGCCATCGAGAACTGTTCCAGGTCGATCCAGGACGAGGGCGCATAGGCAAAGGGGCAGTCCACGCCCGCGGTCTTCAGCGCCTTGAAGTCGGCTTCCATGCCTTCCCAGGTGATCGGCGCCTCGGTCAGTCCGGCCT
>JBKBVC010000214.1:0-1675 GCA_046289805.1 Tabrizicola sp. | reverse complement strand
GACCGGAGTCGAGGAGTTCCAGGGCATCGAGAAGAATTCGCCCGACTTCGACGAATAATAGTTGGCGATGCCGGGGAAATAGTCGGACCAGTCGATGGTCACGCCGGTGTCGGCCATGAGTTTCGTTACCGGGTAGAATTCGCCCGACAGCATCAGGTCGGCGGTGCCGGCGTCGAAGGATTGCAGCAGCGTCGGATGCTTGCCGGCGCGGAAGGCGGCGATGGTGTTCTGCACGGCCTTCTCGTAGCCGTCCTGGCCGACGCAGACGGCCTCGAACTGGTCCTGCGAGGCGTTGAAGCGGTTGCAGGTTTCCGCCACCACGGCGCCGAGGTCGCCGGTCAGGCCATACCAGTATTCGAACCTGATCTTCTCGGCCGAGGCCGCGCCGGCGGTCGCGGCAAGGGCCAGGAGCGAGGCGGTCGCTAGTTTGTTGGTCATCGTCCCTGTCTCCGTTCTGGGTGTTGGATCGCGGCGACCTTATGCGGGGATTCGGTGACGGATTGACGACGGAACGACAAAAATAATTATACAAATCAATATGTTATTGAACACATGGCGCCGTCCTGCCGGGATGGCCCGGCAGGGCTGGGAAGGCTTCGGTTGTGGGCCGCCGGGTCCTAGTGGAACAGGCCCGGCGCCAGGGTCAGGTGGCGTTCGCCGTGATCCTGGAAATGCACGGTGACGCCTTCGGGATGCAAAAGCACCACGGCCATCTGCGCGGGACCCTCCAGCTGACGCTGGCGGCCCGGCACGCCCGGGACATGCGGCGTGACGGAATAGTGCGACCCTGCCAGCGTGGTCATCGGGATGCCCTTCCAGACCGCCGAGGTCGGCAGGTGGACATGGCCCGCGATGACCTGCCGCACTTCGGGGTGGCGGTTCAGCACCGCGACATAGTCGGCGGCGTTTTCCAGGATGATCGCATCGACCGGCAGGAACAGCGGGTTCGCGTGGTGGTGCTGGACGATGATGACCGGACGGTCTGCGGCCTCGTCCAGCCGGGCGGCGAGCCAGTCGAGCCGGCCCCGGCAGAGCCGCCCGCCGACCAGGCCCGGCTCGGTCGTGTCAAGCAGGATGATCCGGTGCCCGCCGGCATCGAAGGCGGTGGAGACGCGGCCCAGGGGATCGTCATGCACCTCGCCGAAGACCGACAGGAAGGCCGCGCGGTCGTCGTGGTTGCCGAGGGTCGGATAGACCGGCATCGGCAGGTCGGCGATCAGGTCGTGCAGGTGGCGGTAGGCCGCGACCTCGCCCCGGTCGGCGAGATCACCGGCGAGAAGGACGAAGGCCGCGTCGGAATGGTCGCGCAGGATCGTATCGAGCGCTTCGCGCGTCCGCGCGCCGGTGTCCAGCCCGTTGACCGGCACGCCGGGCGGGCCGAGGTGCAGGTCGGAGAGGATGACGAATTTCAGCGGGGTCATTCCGCAAGGCCCATCGCCTTGAGATACTGCGCCGAGGGGATCACGCCCGCCTTGTCGCGCAGTTCCAGGATCAGGCGAGGGTTGGCCCCGGCGGCACCGGCCTGTTCCAGCGCGACAAAGACCGATGGCCAGAGGATCGTACCGTGGCCGATCTGCCAGTGGCGGTCGGCAAAACCGTCGGCGTCCTGAAGGTGCACATGCCCCAGACGGCCGGCGGCGGCGCGGATGTAGAAATCGACCGGCGGCGCCCCGGT
>JBKBVC010000213.1:0-4540 GCA_046289805.1 Tabrizicola sp. | reverse complement strand
ATGGGCATGGGCGCCGAAATGGCCAGGAACATGGGGCCCTGGGGCGCCCAGCCCGGCGCGGCCGCCGCACCGCCGCCCCCTCCGCCCCCGCCGCCGCCCGCGGGCAGGCAATGGCATCTGGCGGTCGATGGCGCGACCTCGGGCCCCTTCGGCGAAGGCGACCTTGCCCGCATGGCCTCGGACGGCCGGCTCACCCGCGCGACCATGGTCTGGACCCCCGGCCAGGACGGCTGGAAGATGGCCGCCGAGACCGAGCTTGCCCGCCTTCTGGACCAGGTTCCGCCCCCGCCGCCGAAACCCTGATTTGCCCCATGCCGCAGGACGAATACCGCTGGCCCTGTTCGCAGTGCGGCGCCCAGTTGCGCTATGCGCCGGGCCAGACGCATCTGGTCTGCGCCCACTGCGGCCATGAACAGGACATCCCGGCCGAGCCGCCCCGCACCCGCGCCCGCGCGTTGCAGGAACTGGATCTTGCCCGGGGCCTGCGGGACGATCTGTCCGGCGCCGACATGGTCGAGGTGCGCACCACCTCCTGCCCAAGCTGCGGCGCCAAGGTCGAGGTCACGGGCGCGACCCATGCAACCTCCTGCCCGTTCTGCGACACGCCGGTCGTGCTGGATACCGGGACCGAACGCCACATCAAGCCGCAGGCGCTGGTGCCTTTCGTTCTCAGCGAATCCGAGGCGCGGCAACGGATGATCGCCTGGATGGGCAGCCTCTGGTTCGCGCCCGGCACGCTTCTGGAATATGCCCGCAAGGGCCGCGCGCTGACCGGGATCTATGTGCCCTTCTGGACCTTCGACGCTGCGACCGCCAGCCGCTACACCGGCGAACGCGGCGAATACTATTACGAAACGCGGACCGTGCAGGTCCGCGTCAACGGCCGGATGGAGACGCGGCAGGAACAGGTCCGCCGCACGCGCTGGTATCCCGCCTCGGGCCGCGTGGCGCGGGATTTCGACGACATGCTGGTCATGGCCTCGCGCAGCCTGCCGAAGAGGCTGGGCGACGAGCTGACCCCCTGGGACCTCGGCGCGCTGGTGCCCTATGCGCCGGACTATCTCGCGGGCTTCCAGGCCGAGGGCTACACCGTGCCCCTGGCCGAGGGCCACCGCGAGGCGCGCGGCCGGATGGAGAACGTGATCCGCAGCGACGTGCGCCGCGACATCGGCGGTGACGAACAGCGCATCCACCAGATCGAGACCCGCTGGTCGGACGAGACCTTCAAGCACATCCTTCTGCCGGTCTGGATGGCGGCCTACAAGTATAACGGCAAAAGCTACCGCTTTCTCGTCAACGGCCAGACGGGGGAAGTGCAGGGCGAACGCCCCTGGTCGGTCTGGAAGATCGGCTTCGCGGTGCTGGTGGTGGCAGCGCTGGCGCTGGGCGCGGTCTATCTGTCGGACCCACAGGCCTTCGGGCTGCCGGAACCGGACTGGATGAACTGACCCCTATTCCTTGTCGCGCTGGAAGAACAGCATGTAGCCCGCATAGGCGCCGGCGGCCAGGAACATCACGCCCCAGAACGGCGCCTGCATCCAGACGAACTCGACCACGCCCCAGGCCAGCGGCAGGATCACCACCAGCCAGCGCACCCAGGCGTGGCGAAAGAACGGGTCGTTCGGATCAAGAAATTTCATGGCCCTTGGCCCCCCGTTCATGGCATCCTGACTCGGTCAAGGGAGGACGACATGCCCCAGATTGTCAAGGATTTCCAAGGACAAACCGTCATCACCACCTTCGAGACCACCCCGGCCATGGCCTTCGATCTGGCCGAGGCACTGGAAGCCGCCTACCGCGACTGCATCAGCCGCCAGCCCGGCTTCATCGCGGCCGGCCTGCACATGAACGACGCCAGGACGCGCATCTGCAACTATTCCCAGTGGCGCTCGCGCGAGGATTACCAGGCCATGCTGCGCACCCCGGAGATGCGCGAAAGGAACCGCCGGATCAACGAGCTCTGCCGCGGCTTCGAGCCGGTGATGTACGAAGTGACGGGCGTGTTCTGACGCCCCTACCGCCCCTTCCAGACAGGATCGCGCTTTTCGGCAAAGGCGCGGGCGCCCTCCAGCTGGTCCTCGCTGGAATACAGCCGGTCAACCGTGGCGAACTGCCGCTTGGTGATCCGGTTCAGCGCGTCCTGAAAGCGCATGTCCTCGGCCTCGCGCACGATCTCCTTTATCGCCGCATAGACCAGCGGTGGGCCGCTTTCCAGAAGCCGCGCCAGATCCCAGGCTTTCGCCAGAAGTTCCTCGGGCGCGCAGATTTCCTTGATGAGGCCCCAGCGATGCGCCTCCTCGGCATCGAACCAGCGGCCCGTCAGCAGAAGGTCCATGGCGACGTGATAGGGGATGCGCTTCGGGAGCTTGATGCTGGCGGCATCGGCCACCGTGCCCGACCGGATTTCGGGAAGGGCGAAGGTGGCATTCGTCGAACACAGGATCAGGTCCGCCGACAGCGCCAGTTCCAGCCCGCCGCCGCAGCAGATGCCCTGCACCGCCGCAATGACAGGCTTGTTGAGGTTCGGCAGTTCCTGCAGGCCCCCGAAGCCGCCCACGCCATAGTCGCCGTCCACGGCATCGCCATCCGCCGCGGCCTTCAGATCCCAGCCGGGACAGAAGAACTTCTCGCCCGCCGCGCGCAGGATGCAGACGCGCAAGCTGTCATCGTCGCGGAAGTCGCGGAACACCAGCCCCATGATCCGGCTGGTCTTGAGGTCGATCGCATTGGCCTTGGGCCGGTCGAGCGTGACCTCCAGGATGGCGCCCTCGCGCCGGGTCAGGATCGGACCCTCGGTTCGCATCTGCATCTCTGGCATCACACCCTCCTGACCAGCGCATCCACCGCCACGGCACCGCTTTCCCGCACCATGACCGGGTTGATCTCGATTTCCTCAAGGCTCGCTTCCGCCTGCATCAGCGCCCCAAGCCGCACCGCCATTGCCGCAACGGCGTCCATGTCGGCCTTCGGGCGCCCCCGGTATCCGTCCAACAGCGGCCAGAGCCGCAACCCCTTCGCCGCTTCCAGCACCTGCGCCTCGGTCACAGGCCAGACCAGGGTCAGCGTATCGGCCAGCACCTCGGCGGTCACACCGCCCATGCCCAGGGTCAGCGTGATGCCATAGACCGGGTCGCGCCGCAGGCCGAGCAGGACCTCGGCCACCGCGCCGGTGACCATCTCTTCGACAAGATAGCCGGTCGCCCCGGGCATCGGCGCCTGCCCCTCCAGGCTGGACAGGCCCAGCCGCACCGCGCCGGCCTCGGTCTTGTGGGCAAAGCCCAGGCCCTTCAGCGCAACGGGCGGGGTCAGCCCGGACAGGTCCAGCGCCTCGAGCCGCGCGGCCGTCGCCGACTTCGGCACCGCGACCCCTGCGGCAGCCAGAAGCGCCTTTCCCTCGGCCTCGCTCAGAAGCCGCGTCTCGCGCGAGGGCAGCGCAGCCACCGGCCGCCACCCTGCCACGCCCGCCGGGGTCTGCGCTGCCCGTACCGCCGCCAGCGCCGTCTCCAGCCCGAGAAGCGCGCAGACACCCTCCGCCATCATCGCCTGCACGCGCCCCTCGCCGAAATTCTCGGCCATCGAGGCGACAGGGAAGGCAGGTTTGCCGGTGGCCTTCTGCGCCGCGATGATCGCCCGGAAGGCCGGATCATAGCCCGAAGGGTCGCAGCGGTCGGCGCGCGGGCTGTCGATGATGTAGAGCCCCGCATCATAGGCCTCCAGCATGGCGCTGAAGACCTCGGTGGTCTTCGGCCCGTCGCCCCAGATGAAGGTGTGGTAGTCCAAGGGGTTGCTGATCGTGGGGATTTCCCCCAGCACCGAAAACAGCCGGTCATGCGTCGCCTGCGGCACCGGCGGGAACTCCAGCCCGAACGGCGCCGCCAGGTCCGCCACCAGCCCCGCCTCGCCCCCCGAACAGGACAGCGAACAGATCCGCGTCCCGATCTGCGGCCCGTGGACGTGGAAGATCTTCAGCGTCTCGATCAGCTCCGAAGGCGTGTTGACCTCGGCCACCCCGATCTGCCGCAGGAAGGCTGAGGACGCCGCCCCTCCGCCGGCAAGCGAAGCCGTGTGCGAAGCCGCAGCCGTCCGCGACAATTCGGTCTTCCCCGACTTGATCGCCACCACACCCTTGCCCATCGCGCGCGCCTTCTCGGCCAGCGCGGCAAAGGCGGGGGCATCGTCGATCCCCTCAATGTACAGTCCGACCGCCGTCACGCGCGGATCGTCCAGCAGCGCGCCGGTCAGCTCGGCCAGGCCCACCACGGCGGCATTGCCCAGGCAGGCGACATAGGCCACCGGCAGCCCGCGCTGCTGCATGCCCATATTGATGACGATGTTCGACGACTGGCTGACCAGCGCCACACCCTTTTCCACCCGGACGCCGCCATGCTGGTCCGGCCAGAGAAGCGCGCCGTCTAGGTAGTTTATGACGCCGTAACAGTTCGGACCCAGAATCGGCATGTCCCCCGCCGCTGCCACCAGCCGGTCCTGCAACCCGGGCTCGCCCGCCTCGGTCCAGCCAGAGGCGAAACAGATCGCGCCC
>JBKBVC010000212.1:0-4551 GCA_046289805.1 Tabrizicola sp. | reverse complement strand
AACCGCGATACCATCCCCCCATGGCTGTGACGCATCGTCCGGTCCCAGGCAGGTAAGATGACCGGAGAGACACCCCAACCCCCGCTGAAATCGCTGGTCTGGCCGATGCGCCTGACGCTGGCGGGGCTGTGGGCGGAACGGCTGGCGCGGGCCTTCTGGCCGCTCTGGTCGCTGGTGCTCCTCACGCTCTCGGCCCTGGCCTTCGGGGTGCAGGATCTGGGGCCCCTGCATTACGCCCAGGCGGGCGGGGCCGTCGTCGTCATCGCCGCGCTGCTCCTCATGGCCTGGGGCATCCGCCGGTTCCGCAAGCCCACGGCGATGGATGCGCTGGACCGCATCGACGCCACCATGCCCGGCCGTCCCCTCGCCGCGCTCCGCGACACCCAGGCCATCGGCACGCAGGACCCCGCCTCGCTCGCCGTCTGGCGCGCGCATCAGGAGCGGATGGCCGCCCGCGCCGCCGGCGCCCGCCCTGTCCGGCCCGACCTGCGCCTGTCCTCGCGCGACCGCTATTCCCTGCGCTACGTCGCCCTGACCGCCTTCGTCATGGCCGCGCTCTTCGGGTCCTTCTGGCGCGCGGGTTCGGTTGCCGGCCTGACCCCCGGCGCCGCCGTCGCCATGCCCGGCGGCCCCAGCTGGGAGGCCTGGGCCCAACCCCCCGCCTACACAGGCAAGCACCCGGGTCCAGATCCGGCTCTACGGCCCCGAAGGCGACCTTACCGTCCGCCAGACCGTCGCCGAGGCTCCGCCGTCCGCCCCCGAACCGGCGCCCGGAGCCACCGTCACCCCCGCCGCCGCCGTCCCGAACGCCATGCAGGGCGTCCACGACCTGACCGTCACCCGCTCCGGCGACCTCGCCATCGAGGGCCCCGGCGGGCGCGAATGGCAGATCACCGCCATCCCCGACCGCGCCCCCACCGTCGAAGTCACCGGCGAAATGGTGCGCGAGGCCGACGGCCGCTTCAAGCAGACGTTCAAGGCCAGCGACGACTACGGCGTCACCGCCGGCCGCGTGACCATCACGCTCGACCTCGCGAAGATCGACCGCCGCCACGGCCTGACCGTCGATCCCGAACCCGTGGACCCCGTCGTGCTTGACCTGCCCATGCCGCGCAAGGGCAGCCGCACCGAACTGACCTCGACGCTGATCGACGACCTGTCGAAACACGTCTTCGCCAACCTGCCCGTGACCATGACCTTCACCGTCGCCGACGCCGGCGGGAACGAAGGCAACT
Source organism: Tabrizicola sp. (assembly GCA_046289805.1). Lineage (GTDB taxonomy): Bacteria > Pseudomonadota > Alphaproteobacteria > Rhodobacterales > Rhodobacteraceae > Tabrizicola. The sequence continues at coordinate 3,316 of JBKBVC010000212.1, read as the reverse complement.
CCGCACCCTACCAGGTCACGCTGCACGGCAAGCGCTTCTTCGACCCGCTGGCCGCGGCGCTGATCGAAATGCGCCGCGACATCCTGTGGAACCGCGTGAATGCCCCCCGCGCGGTTGAACTCCTGAAGGCCGTCACCAACCGCCCCGAGGGTTTCATCCGCCACGACCGCGCCTTCCTGCACCTGCGTGTCCTCATGCGTCAGCTCGAGGCGCAGCAGGCCAGCCTGTCCACCGAGGCCCGCGACGCCATTGCCGAAAAGCTCTGGACCATCGCGCTGATGGTCGAGGAAGGGAACCTGCAATCCGCCTTCGAGCGCCTGCAACGCGCGCAGGACCGGCTGGACGAGGCGATCCGCAACGGCGCCTCGCCCGAGGAAATCGACCAGCTGATGCGCGAGATGCAGCAGGCGCTGAACGAATACATGCGCGAACTGGCGCAAGAGGCGCAGCGCAACCCCGGCGACCAGCAGCAGCAGCAGATGATGCAGGGCCAGATGATGTCGGGCGACCAGCTGCAACAGATGCTCGACAAGTTGCAGGAACTGATGGAGCAGGGCCGCACCGCCGAGGCCGCCGAGCTGATGGAACAACTGCGCCAGTTGATGCAGAACATGCAGGTCGTGCAGGGCCAGCAGGGTCAGGGCCAGGGACAGAACGGCCCGCTGAACGACCTCGGCCAGACGCTGCGCGACCAGCAGCAACTGTCGGACGACGCCTTCCGCGACCTTCAGGGCGTGCCGCGCAACCAGGACCGGCAGGGCCAGGGGCAACAGCAGGGCCAGGACCAGCAGGGGCAGGGCCAGCAACCCGGCCAGGAACAGGGCCAGGGCCAGGAAGGGCAGGACCAGCAGGGCGGCCAGGGCGGCGGCGCCGACGACCGCAGCCTGTCCGACCGCCAGCGCGAGTTGCGCCAGCGGCTGAACCAGCTCCAGCAGGGTCAGTTGCCCGGCGACGGCACCGAACAGGGCGAGGAGGGCCGCCGCAGCCTCGACCGCGCCGGCCGCGCGATGGAACAGGCCGAGGAGGCGCTCCGCGACGGCGACCTAGACGGCGCGCTCGACCGCCAGGCCGAGGCGATGGAGGCGCTGCGCGACGGGATGCAGCAGTTCGGCCAGGCCCTGGCCGAGGAACAGCGCCAGAACCGCGAGGCCCAGGGCGGCAACCGGGAATTCGGCTCGGCCGACCCGAACGGCACCGATCCGCTGGGCCGCCGCCAGGGCGAAACCGCGCGCATCGGCTCGGACGAGAACATGGTGCAGAACGACCCCGACCAGCGCGCCCAGGAACTGCTCGATGAAATCCGCCGCCGCTCGGGCGAACTGGCCCGGCCGCTCGAGGAACTGGATTACCTCAAGCGCCTGTTGCAGATGTTCTAGATCACGCCTTTGCGAGCCTCGCGCGACCCATTGACAGGCCGGCGCTTTCGATCCTAGCCATATAAGCCCTTCGCGAAACGAATGTTTTTCGTGGTGGGACATTGCTGTAGTTCGCCGTTTTCGGAACAAGGTTTTGTCAACAATGCCCGCTACCAATACCGCGGAGACGCCCGGTCTCCTTCAGCCATTTGCAGGTCGAGAGATGGAACCCAGGACGCTTGAAGCCACCGCCGTGGTCCGCAGAAATTCCATCGCCTTTGTCGAACAGCTGTTCTCGCTCTACGCCGACCGCCGGCCGGTGGTGCTGGTGTCTGATGCCGACCAGGCTGCACGGCTTCCCGGATTGAAGATCGACCGCTGCATCGATCCCGGCGAAGGCTCGGGCTGGCTTACCGCGCAGCATCCCGTGATCCTCGACGACCTGCCGGCGCAGGTCACCTATACCTCGGGGACCGAGGGGCAGCCCAAGGGCATCCTGCTGACCCACCGCAATCTCGGCTACACCACCGAACGCATCATCGAGGTGATGCGGATGACCGATGAGGTCCGGGAATATGTCGGCGTGCCCGCGACCTTCAGCTTCGGCATGGCCCGCTTTCGCGCGGTCAGCGCCGTGGGCGGGCTGGCCTACATGCCGCCGCGCGGCTTCGATCCGGCGGAACTGGCTCGAATGCTGGCTTCGGGCGAGGTCAACGCGCTCTCGGCCGTGCCGACGCTCCTGCGCATCCTCCTGTCGGACCCCTCGATCATCGGCGAGGCTGGCAAGGCCCTGCGCTGGCTGGAAATCGGCTCGCAGGCCATGACGGCCGAGGAAAAGCGCCAGATCCGTGCGATGTTCCCCAATGCCCGGATCGTCCAGCACTACGGCCTGACCGAGGCCTCGCGCAGCACCTTCCTCGTGATCTCGGAGGCTCCCGACGCGATGCTCGACTCGGTCGGGCGTCCGGTGGGCGAGGGCGAGGTTGCGCTTTCCGCCGATGGCCGCATCCGCATCCGCGGCCCCCAGGTCGCCCGATACCGGATCGACGCCGAGGGCCTGCACGAGCTGACCGACGCCGAGGGCTGGCTTCAGACCAACGACCTCGGGCATCTGACCGACGGTTACCTGTTCTTCGACGGCCGCGCCGACGACCTGATCAACTGCGGTGGCCAGAAGATCGTGCCCGACCAGCTGGAAGACCGCATCCGCGCCCGGCTGAAGTCCAGCGTTGCAATCGCGGTGGCCAAGGTGCCCGACCCCCAGCGCGGCGATGGCGTGCTGGTGGCGCTGGCCGGACCCGAGGAGCAGACCGCCCTCGTGAAACAGGCCGCGACCGCCGCGCTGGCCGAGATGGGCATCTCCGCCGGCAGCGCGCTGCATGTCATGGCGCTTCAGGCGCTGCCAGTCACCGGAACCGGCAAGGTCCAGCGCCGCGTCCTGTCCGAACAGTTCGCGCTGCGCAAGGTCATCGCCCCCGCGACCCCCGCCCGGGGCGAGATCACCGATGTCCGCTCGCTCTTCCAGCGCGAATTCCCCGGCGAGACGGTCGGTCCCGACGACAGCTTCGAACGCCTCGGCGGCGATTCCCTGCACTACATCCAGTTCACGCTGGCCTACGAGTCCCGTTTCGGCCAGCTGCCCGACGACTGGGAGAAGCTGACGGTCGCCCAGCTCCAGGACCATGCCGATGCCCGCGGCACCTCCAGCTGGCGCAGGCTCGAGACCGCGACCCTCGCCCGCGCCTTCTTCATGATCTGCATCGTCGCGCTGCACACCGAGGCTTTCGTCTATTCCTCGAACTGGGGCGCGGCCTATTTCCTCGTCATGCTGGCCGGCTACTCCGTCGCCCGCTTCCAGCTGCCCGAGATCATCCGCTCCGGCAGCACCCGGACGATCTGGGGCACGGTCCGCTACGTCGCGATCCCGACCATCCTGATGGGGGTCTTCCTCGAGCTTGCCA
>JBKBVC010000211.1:0-4563 GCA_046289805.1 Tabrizicola sp. | reverse complement strand
CTACATCCTGGCCCCCAAGGTCGCCAAGACTGCGCCAGCCATGGCCGTGACCTTCATGGAGGGCTACGACGTGCCCTACGGAAAGATCATGGCGACCTCGACGCTGATCGTCGTCCCGGTCTTGATCTTTGCGCTGCTGGCGTCGAAACACCTTGTCCGGGGCCTGACGATGGGGGCCGTGAAATAGGGAATCCATGGCGCGCGCACCAAAGCTTCCGCAGATCGACACCGAGGAGAGGTTCCTGGCCCAGGTCGCCTGGGCCTACCATGTCGAGGGGCTGACGCAGGAGAAGGTGGCCGAAAAGCTGGGCGCGACCAGGTTGCGGGTGAACAAGGCGCTCGCCGAGGCCACCGCGCGCGGCCTTGTGCGCATCACCTTCAACACCGCCTTCGCCGCCTGCGCCGAACTCGAGGCCGCGCTGCGGGCCCGGTTCGGTCTGCGGCAGGCCTATGTCGCCCCGGCGCCGATGGACCCTCGCGATGTGCAGATGATCACCGGCGCGGCGCTGGGAAACCTTCTGTCCGAGGTTCTGGCCGATCCGAAGGTGCGCCTGTTCGGCATGTCCTGGGGCGGAACGCTGAACATCGCCACCCGTTTCGTCGCGGCCATGGACCGGCCCGACCTCGAGGTGATCTCGGTCATGGGCGGCCTCACGCGCGGGTCGGACCTGAACAGTTTCGAAATCACCACACGGCTCGCCGACCTTCTGGGCGCCCAGCACAGTTATTTCACCGCGCCGCTTTATGCCGGCAGCCGGGAAAGCCGCGACACGATCATGCAGCTCGACGTGTTCCGCGAGGTGCTGGAAAAGCTGCGCAACGTCGATGCGCTGGCCATGGCGGCGGGCGACATCTCGAAGGCCTCGCTGCTGATGCGCGACGGGTTGCCCGGCGACGTGACGATGGAGGACCTGCGCGCCCTGGGGGCGGTGGGCGACGTGCTGGGCGTGGTGATCGACGCCGCAGGACAGCCGATCCCGCATCCGATCAACGAGCGGGTCATCGGCATCGGGCTCGAGGACCTCGGCCCGATCCCCAACGTCATCCTCGCCGCAGGGGGGCCGCACAAGGTGGCCGTCGTGCGGGCCGTGCTGAAACGGCAGGTGGTGAACACGCTCGTCACCGACGAGACGACCGCCCGCGCGCTATTGGAGCGCGGCTGATGACGCTGCATGTCGGCGTCGACCTCGGCACCTCCGGCATCAAGGCGGTGCTGATCGAGGACCTGTCCCGCGTCGTCGCCGTGGCGTCCGAGCCCGTAGCGGTCAGTCGCCCGCAGGTGGGATATTCCGAACAGGACGCCGATCTCTGGGTAACCACGGTCTTTGCCTGTCTCGACCGGCTGGCGGTCGAGGCCCCGCGCGAGATGGCGGCGGTCAAGGGGATCGGGCTGTCGGGCCAGATGCTGGCGGCGCTGATCCTGGATGACGCCTTGCGCCCCTTGCGCCCGGCGATGCTGTGGAACGACCAGCGCGCGATCGCGGAATGTGCCGAGCTGCTGGCGGCCGTGCCCGACATCGGCCGGCGCACCAATGGCACGCCCGACCCGGGTATCACCGCGCCGAAGCTGATGTGGCTGAGGAAGCACGAGCCGCAGCTTATGGACCGCGCGCGGATGCTCTTGCTGACCAAGGATTACGTCCGCCTCGCCCTGACCGGGGAGGTCGCGACGGAACCGTCGGATGCGGGCGGGACGCAGCTTCTGGACGTGGCATCGGGGACCTGGGACCCTGTGCTCTGTGCGGCCGCGGGCTGGGATCCGGCGCATCTGCCCCCCGTGCTGGACAGCTGGGCCGAGGCGGGGCGGCTGCGGCCCGACCTCTGCGCCCGCTGGGGGATGGCGGGGCCGGTCGCGGTGGCGGCAGGGGCGGGGGACAACATGGGGTCCACTCTGGGCGCGGGCGGGGCGCGGCCAGGGGATGCGGTGCTGACCGTCGGCACCTCGGGCGTGGCCTGCGTGGTGGATGCGGCCTTCCACCCCGGACCGGAGCGCGCGATCCTGACCTCGGCCCATGTCGTGCCGGGGGTCTTCCTGTCGATGGGCGTGGTGATGTCGGCGACGGCGAGTCTGGACTGGGTGGGCCAGATCACCGGGCGCGCCGTGCCCGATCTGGACGCCGAGGCCACGGAGTTCGCGGCCAATGGCATCGAGGCCGCGCCGGTGTTCCTGCCCTGCCTGACCGGCATCCGCACGCCGCTGAACCGCCCCGACCTGACGGGGCGCATGGCGGGGCTGCATCCGGGCGTCACGCCGGCGATGCTGGCCTATGCGACGATGGAGGGGGTGGCCTTCCAGTTCGCCGACTGCATCGCCGCGCAGGAGGAGGTGGGCGTGCGGCCCGAGCGGTTCACCGTGGTCGGCGGCGGCACCCGCAGTGCGCTGTGGCTGCGCCTGCTGGCGAGCGTTCTGGGCCGTCCGCTGGCCCTGATCGAGGGCGCCGACATGGCCGGCCCGCGCGGGGCGGCGCGGCTGGCTGCCGTCGCGGCCGGGGCGCCGGTCGGGATCCTGTCGGACCCCGTCCCCGCAAGCCGTGAGGTCGCGCCCGACCCCGAACTCGCCGCAGCTCTGGCCCCGCGCCGGGCGCGGATGGCCGGGCTGACGGGCTTCTGACCCCACCCTGTCCACGCAGGACAGGGGAAGCAGGCCTTTCGGAATCAAGGGCTTGGCCGTGGGCGCTTACCCTTCGTCAACCTCTCCGGGCGCGCGGTCGAGCATCGCCTGAAGCGTGGCGAGGTGATCCGCCTCGGACGCGGGCTTGTCGGGGCGGATGCGGTTGATGCGGGGAAAGCGCATCGCCACGCCGGACTTGTGCCGGGTGGAGCGGTTCAGCCCCTCGAAGGCCACCTCGACGACACGGGTTCGCGCCACCGCGCGGACCGAGCCGAAGCGGTCCACCGTGTTGTTGCGCACGAAACGGTCAAGCTCTTTCAGTTCTTCGTCGGTAAAGCCGAAATAGGCCTTGCCGACCGGCACCAGCTCGTCGCCGTTCCAGACGCCGAAGGTGAAGTCGGAGTAATAGCCCGACCGCTTGCCATGGCCGCGCTGGGCATACATCAGCACCGCGTCGATGAGGTAGGGGTCGCGCTTCCACTTGAACCATGGCCCGCGCACGCGGCCGGCCAGATAGGGGCTGTCGCGGCGTTTGAGCATAATGCCCTCGATCACGGCCAGGGGCGGCGCGGCGCGCAGCGCGGCGAGATCGTCCCAGGTGGAGAAGTCGAGCTGCGGCGACAGGTCGATCCGCGGGTCGAGACCCGCCACCGCACCGGCCAGCACCGCGCGGCGGGCGTCATAGGGCCGGTCGCGCAGATCCTGCCCCTGCCAGAGCAGCACGTCGTAAAGCCTGAGCCCCGCCGGATGCGAGCGCAGCATTGCCGGCGTCACCGTCTTGCGGTTCAGTCGCTGTTGCAGGTCGCCGAAGGGCGCGATCTCGTTGCCGCGGCGCACCAGAAGCTCGCCGTCCAGCACGCCCTCGAAATCCATCAGCGCCAGCACGTCGGGGAAGGCGGCGCCGATGTCCTCTCCGGTGCGGGAGTAGAGCCGCCGGGTGCCGGCTTCGACCACCGCCTGCACGCGGATGCCGTCCCATTTCCATTCGGCGGCGAAATCGGCGGGGTCGAGCGCGGAGAGTTGGTCGAGGTCGGTGGGGGTGGAGAGCATCACCGGCCGGAAGGGCGCGCGGGCGGCGGCCGCAGGGCGCGGGGCGCCGGCGGCCCAGGCGAATAGCTCGGTATAGGGGGGCGAAAGCGCGTGCCAGATCTCCTCGATTTCGGTCAGGGGCAGGCCGGCCCAGCCGGCGAAGGCCGAGCGCGCAAGCCGGGCCGAGACCCCGACGCGGAGCGCGCCGGTGGCGAGTTTGAGATAGGCATAGCGTTCCGAGGGGCCGAGACTGTCGAGCCGCGCGGCGATCAGCGCCGGCAGGCGGGTTTTCGGCGTGGTGGACAGTTCGTGGACGACCTCGGACAGGGGCGGGTCCGAGCGGGTGCCCTCGGGCCAGATCAGCGCGATGGTTTCGGCGAGGTCGCCGACGAAATCGTAGCTGGCGGCGAAGAGCACGGCATCGACCCGCGCCTCGGTCAGGCCCCGCAGGAGGCTGGGCGTGACCTGGCGCAGCTTCAGATCACCCGTCAGCGCCGCCAGCATCAGCCCGCGTTCGGGGTCGGGCTGGCTGGCGAAGGCGGCGGCCAGCAGGCGTTCCTTGCCCAGCCTCTGCGGGGTGAAGGCGAGCCGTTCGAGGAGGGTTGCGAAGGCAGTAAGGCTCATTCTGCCTCGTCCTCGTAGCCGACGAGGTGGAGGGGTTTCGCCACGCGCTGCGTCAGTTCGCACCAGCGCATCAGCGCGTCCTCGCGGCCGTGGGTGATCCAGATTTCGACCGGGTTCAGCTCGTCGATGGTGGCGGTCAGGTGCGGCCAGTCCACATGGTCGGAGATCACCAGCGGCAGCTCCACCCCGCGCTGACGGGCGCGGGCGCGGACCTGCATCCAGCCCGAGGCGAAGGCGATGACCGGATCGGGGAAGCGCTGCGCCCAGGTGGCGGCGAAGGCCGAGGGCGGCGCGATGAC
>JBKBVC010000210.1:3225-4584 GCA_046289805.1 Tabrizicola sp. | reverse complement strand
GCTTAAGTGAGTCGCCGAATGTCCGGGCCCCGCCGTGCTCCGGTCCGGGGGCGGCACAGAGTTCTGGCCGAGGGTCTTGATGCGCCACGATTGGGTCTTCGACGTTCTGTCGGATCTTCTGGATTATGCGACCCGGAACGGTTTGACCGGATTGGCGGCGAAGGTCTCGGATGCCATCGCCACGGCCCGCCGGGAAATCGACGCGGGGGAGGCCGGCCAGGACGAACCTTCCCAGGTGTCGCCGCCCAAGGGCCGGCCCATGCACTGACCCTACCGCTTGGCGCGGGAAGGGGCTAAGGTCGCAGCATGCAGGCCCCCGCTCTGATCTTTTCCGACGACCAGGCCGAGGCCTATGACCGGCTTGCCGCCGCCTTCCTTGGCGCGGGCATCGATCTTGCCGAAGGGGAACTGTCGCCGGCCGCAGAGGGGCGGACAAGCGTGATGGCGGTGGTGGGCAAGGCGGGCTCGGGCAAGACGATGCTGCTGGCCGAGCTCTGCCGGGGGCTGAAGGCGGCCGGGGTCGAAGTGATCTCGGGCGATTACGAGGGGCGCAGGCGGAAGGACCGGCGGACGCTGGCGATTCTGGCGCCGACGAACAAGGCGGCCTCGGTGCTGCGCCTGCGCGGGGTGCCGGCGACGACGATCCATCGCATTCTCTATACCCCGGTCTATGACCCGGAATACGAGAAGATCGCCGAATGGCTGGCCGGGACGGGCACGCGGCCGACGGTCGAGGGGCTGACCGACCAGGCGCTGGACCGCGCGCATGCCTTCTATCAACAGGTGGCCTCGATCCCCGGGGCGCTGGCGGCGGCGGGGCTGAAGGGGTCGGACTTCATCAAGGGCTGGAAGCGGCGCGAGGAGCCATTGGACGTGGGGTTCGTCGATGAAAGCAGCATGCTGGACGAACGCCAGTTCGAGGATCTGCGCGAGATTTTCCCGACGCTCGTGCTCTTCGGCGACCCGGCCCAGCTGGCGCCGGTCGGCCAGTCGGGCGAGATGGTGTTCGACCGGCTGTCCGAGGGGCGCAAGCTGGTCCTGCACCGCATCCACCGGCAGGCGGAGGACAACCCGATCCTCGATCTTGCCCATGCGCTGGGCGACGAGCGGCTGGGGTTCGAGGATTTCGAAGCGCTGGTTGCCGAGGCCGCGCGCAAGGATGACCGCGTGGTCTGGGCCGAACGGGTCGAGGCGGGGCTGATGGCGCGGTCTCCGGTCCTTGTCTGGCGCAACGTGACGCGGGTGCGGCTGATCCAGGCCTTCCGGTCGGCCTATGGCGCGCCCGAGGACCAGCTTCTGCCGGGCGAGCCTCTGATCTGCGACGGCATCGAACTGCCGCTGAAGCACCGCACGAAACGC
>JBKBVC010000210.1:0-3215 GCA_046289805.1 Tabrizicola sp. | reverse complement strand
GGCGCGGGGGCTGATCAAGGGGGCGCAGGTGATCTACCTGGGCGAGGGCAACCGGCCGGGCTTTGCCCGTCTGCATGTGGTGGGGGCGGAGGAGCCGCAGGTTTCGGCCGCCTCGATCATCAAGATCGAGAAGCCGGACGAGGAAGAACCCTTCATCCCGCATGCCGCCCAGATGGGGGCGGCCTTCCTGCACGGGGCGGCGGTGACGATCCACAAGGCGCAGGGGTCGCAATGGGACGAGGTGCAGGTCTTTGCGCCCGACCTCTATGCCGCCGCGCAGTCCGGGCGGTCCGAGGCCGGGGTCCCCTTGTGGAAGCGGCTGGCCTATGTGGCGATCACAAGGGCGCAGACCCGGCTCTACTGGGTGGTGCGGAACCGGCTGGCCCGGCCCGCGCATCCCCTGGGGATCGACGACCTGCGCCGGACGCCGGCGGCGCTGTCGCTGGAGGAGGCTGGCTAGGGCAGTGCGGGCTGCCAGAACCTTTCGGCGAAAAATTCTGGCGGCGGCGGTTCAGCTTTGGCGGCGTCTGGCCTATCCTGCCGGAAAAGGAAGGAGCCCGTCATGACCCTGGTTTTCGTCCAGTTCCGCTGCACGCCCGGCAAGACCTACGAGGTCGCCGATGCGATCTGGGACCGCGAGGTGGTGAGCGAGCTTTACTCGACCAGCGGCGATTATGACCTGATCGCCAAGGTCTATATCCCGGACGACCAGGATGTGGGGCATTACCTGTCGTCGCGCCTGTTCGACATCCCCGGCATCCAGCGCACGCTGACCACGATGACGTTCAAGGCGTTCTGAGCCGCGCTCCGCGGGGCGCGGTTGGCGGTTGACTGCGGACCGGGGGCCAGCCCCCGGACCCCCGGGAGTATCTGGAAAGGGGCAAGTGCGGATCAGAGCCAGGCGCTGCGATTGGTGCCGACGGCCAGGGATACATTGGCATAGCCGTCGCGCGCGAGAAGCGCATCCAGCCCGCGGGCGATCCGCGGCACCAGCGACAGCCCCTCGTAGACCATGGCCGTGTAAAGCTGCACGGCCGAGGCCCCGGCGCGGATCTTCTCGTAGGCCTGTTCGGCCGATCCCACCCCGCCGACCCCGACCAGCGGCAGGACCCCCTTGGTCAAGTGCGACAGTCGCGCCAGGACTCTGGTAGACTTTTCGAACAATGGCGCCCCGGAGAGCCCGCCAGATTGATCCCGATTTGCAGATTTCAAACCTTCGCGGGACAAGGTGGTGTTCGTGGCGATGATGCCCGACACCCGGGCCAGCAGGGCGACCTCGACGATGTCCTCCAGTTCGCCCGGCGACAGGTCGGGGGCGATCTTCAGGAAGACCGGGATCGGGCGGGCCAGCGCCAGACGAGCTTCCATCACCTGGCGGAGAAGATCGGCAAGGAGCGCCTTGCCCTGGAGGTTGCGCAGCCCCTCTGTGTTGGGGGAACTGACGTTCACCGTGGCGAAATCGACATGCGGGCCGCAATGGGCCAGCACGGCGGCAAAATCGGCGGCGCGGTTGGTCGAGGTCTTGTTCGCCCCGAGGTTCAGCCCGACCGGCACCGGACCGCGCTGGCGGGCGGCAAGGCGTTCCCCGATCGCCTGCATGCCCTGGTTGTTGAAGCCGAAGCGGTTGATCGCCGCGCGGTCCTCGGTCAGGCGGAAGAGGCGCGGGCGGTCGTTGCCGGGCTGGGGCAGGGGGGTCGCGGCCCCGACCTCGATGAAGCCGAAGCCCGCGCGCGACAGGGGGGCGATGGCCTCGGCGTTCTTGTCGTAGCCTGCCGCCAGCCCGACCGGGTTCGGAAGCCGCAGGCCGGCGAGCGTCACATGCAGGCGCGGCAGGTCCACCGGGCCGGGCAGGGGCACGAGGCCGGCGCGCAGCGCGCGCAGCGAAAGGCCGTGCGCGCGCTCGGGGTCGATGCGGTGCAGAAGCGAGAGGCCCAGCCGCTCGAGCGTGCTCACCACAGCCCCTCGGGGAAGATGTGGCCGGTCGCGCCGAGGGGCAGGGACTTGTCCCAGACCACCTCTTCCAGTCTGAGCGGCCGGTAGAGATGGGGGAAGAGTTGCCCGCCGCGCGAGGGTTCCCATTTCAGTGCCGGGCCAAGCCGGTCGGGGTCGAAGGCCACCAGCACGAGGTCGCTTTCGGTGGCAAACCACTTGGCGGCGGTCTCGGCCACCTGGGCGGGGGTGGAGAAATGGATGTAGCCGTCGGCCAGATCCACCGGTGCGCCCCGGGTTTCCCCGGCGGCACGGAAGGCATCCCATTCGGAACGTCGGAAGATCTTGAGGATCAGCATGGCCGCCGAATAGCGAAGGAAGCCCGGGCTGGCAATGCCTTGCCGAATGTCACCCGGCTGACACCCGCAGGGGCGATGTTGCTTTGACACGCCCGCCGCGCCGGGCGCAAGCTGGCCCCCTGCAACACAACCCCTTGGAGAGTCGCGATGTTGAACGTATCCAGACTGGCCCTGATTTCTGCCCTGTGTGCCATGCCCGCCGGAGCCGAGACGGTGAAGCTTACACTGCTGGGCGTGGGCGATGTCTACAACTTCGAGGAAGAGGATGGACGGGGCGGCTTCGCCCGGCTGAATGCGGTGGCAAAGGCCGAACGCGCGGCCAATCCGAACACGTTGTATCTTTTCAACGGCGACATGCTGTCGCCTTCGCTCGCCTCGGGGTTCGACAAGGGGCAGAACACCATCGACTTCACCAACCTGGTGCCCTTCGACCTGGCTGTGCCGGGCAACCACGAGTTCGACTTCGGACCGGAGAACTTCTTCGAGAAGATGAAGGCGTCGAAATACCCCTGGGCGGCGATCAACATCACCAATGGCGACGGCAGCCCGATCGAAGGGCTGGGCGGCGTGATGGTCAAGGAGGTCGACGGGCTCAAGGTGGCGCTGGTCCCGGTGGCGCAGGACACCTCGCCCGAGGTGAGTTCCACCGGCAGCCTGAAGTTCGGCCCCACGGTCGAGTTGGGAGTCGAGGCCGCCAAGAAGGCGCGCGAGGAGGGGGCGGACATCGTGGTCGGCGTGGTGCAGACCAACATGGAGAATGACCGCGCGCTGATGAAGAGTGGCGCCTTCGACGTGATCCTTTCGGGCGACGACCACACCTATGCCACCGCCTATGACGGCCGCACGGCCTATGTCGAGACCAGCGTGGACGGCCAGTTCCTGACGCCGGTCGACCTGACGGTCGAGGTGAAGGTGGCCGAGGACGGC
>JBKBVC010000209.1:0-4606 GCA_046289805.1 Tabrizicola sp. | reverse complement strand
CTCGACCTTCCACGAGGCGCTTGTGAAGACCGAGACCCGCGCCCCATTCTCCGCCCGAATCTGCACCTTCTTCATCAAGGCCTCGGCAAAGGCCGACACCACGGCCACCAGCTTTGCGTCATCCGTCGCCAGAGCGCCGATGTCCTGGTCCAGCTCCCAAAGCGCCCCCTGCAAGGCCAGCGGAGCATTATCCGTCAGAACCTCCTCCACCTCGCCCAGCTCCACCGTCCCGGGGCCCACATGCGGCGCGATCAGGTAGGCCAGCGCGTTTGCGAAGGTGAACAACACCACCAGCGCCTCACCCTGCAACAGCTCGCCGAATTCCGCCCGCCGCGCGTCCGGCACCCGCCCCTCCAGGTTCGCCCTCTTCAATTCGCCGAGCCCCGACTGAGCCGCAAACGTCTCCCCCATCGCCAGCGCAATCGCCAAGGACCGCCGCAGCGCGTTAAGCACCGCCGCCTGAACCGGTGAGACCAACCCATCCCCCAGCCCCTCGATCCGCTCCGCCAGCCGCACCCCGCCCGGCCGCGCCGTGGACCGCGCCGCCATCCCCGGCACCGTGGACCGGAACGTCGGCCGCGCCCCGATGCCCGGCGACCGCTCCGCCACCGGAGCCGCCACCAGAGGCTTCGCCAACCGCGGCGCATGATCGAACCCGAAGACCATCCCCAGGGCCGCCTCGTACTGCGCCCTGATCGTATCTTCCTTCAGCTCCATCGTGTCGCGCGTGTTCATCCGGCCAGCCCTTTCATCTGTCCACAAATATCCCGGGGGTCCGGGGGCTGGCCCCCGGGGCGTCCATCCCTCACAACGTCGGAATCAACCGCCCCCCGGCCCCCACCACGAATTTCCGGTAGCCGCGCAGCCCCGCCGGGTTCTGCTCGACCAGCACCTGATAGGGCCGTTCCGGCAGGATGATCATCCGGTCCTGCCGCGTGGCCCCAAGCTCCGCCCCCGCCACCGGGTCGAGCCTGTAGACCTGCCGCACCGACGAGGAAAACCAGCCGTCCTTCACCGTCTCCTCGCGGTCCGAGATCAGGTCCTCCACCGTCCAGACCAGCGCCCAGTCCTCGCCCTCCGGCGCCTTCGCGCCCTCCAGCACCTTGGAGATCGGGCCGGATTGCAGGGTGAAACTCGCCGAATACATCGGCCCCAGGATGATGCGCCGCAGCCGCCTGGGGTGCAGGTCTGCGAAATCCTTGTCGAACCCCGTGGCGATCGTCAGCAGCTTGAGCCCCCCGATCGCCTGCGCCATCAGCGCCGCCTGGGCCTGCGGCCAGCGGTAGGCGTCGTTCAGGATCGGCCTTTTCCCTGAGTCCTCCACGTCCATCAGATAGACCACCGGCAAGTTGCTCTGCGTGTCCCAGACCGCCCAGTGCACCAGGAAATGCCGCCGCGCGCCCAGATCCCGGATCCACTGCGCATCCGGGTCGTTCCGCGCCCAGAAGATGCTGCCCGCCAGCAGTGCCTCGTAGTAGTACCGCTGCGACAGCGCGAACTGCAGCGCGGTGGGGATCGTCAGGTCGCCCACGATCTGACGGATCATCCGGTCCTTGAGCTCCGCCTCCGAGGGCATGCCCCCCAGATGCTTCTCGGCCTGCTGGGCATCGACGGCCATCGTCATCAGCTCCTGCGCGACCGGAAACCCGCTCTCATGCCGGTCGATGGTCAGGCGCGGAGCACCGTCACCCCGCCCGGTCATCAGGTACTTGTTCGACAGCGCCCGGAACGTCCCCGCCACCGCCGCAAGATAGCGCCCAAGGATCCGCGCCTCGGTCCGCGTCAGCTTCCCCTCTGCTTCGACCTCCGCCGCAACCCGGCCCAGATGCCCGGTGATCCGGTCGAACTTGGCGAAGTAGCGCCGGGCGACGAGCGTGTCGTAAAGCTCGTGGTGGTCCGAGGTGAGGATGTCTTTGACCTCGTTGGCCACTTATTCCCCGTAGGCGTTCTTGTCGTGCTTCTCGACGATCTTCGCAAACCGCCGGGCAAAGCGCTCATCCGCCTTCGCCTTCTGCTCCAGGATCTGGCGGGCAAAGACCATATGCCCTTCGTGCGCTTCCAGCATGTCGGCCATCTTGTCGTTGGTCGCAGCGCCAATCGCCGCCATCGCCGTCTGCGCTTCCTGATCGGTCTTGACGCCAATCTCGTTGATCCGGTGCGCCACGTCCTGCTGCTGGGCGGTCTTCAACGAACTGGTCAGCGCATCATACAGCACCACCCGTTGCTTGGTGTCCGTCTGCAGCTTGTTGATCAGCACCAGCTGCGTCGCGGCCTGGTTCTGCAAGCTGTCGACCCAGGTCTTGCCCTTCTCGATATAGCGCTCCAGCGTCTGGCTCTTCGCCAGCTTCACCTGCTCATCCTGCACCAGCGCGTTGTATTGAGCATTCAGCGTCGCCAGCTCCGTCTCCAGCTTGGTCCGCGCGGCGGCGTCCTGCTCGACCGCGATCTTGTTCTCCAGCTCGATGATCTTCGGATCAAGGCTCGCGACTTCCTTCCGCACGGCTTCCAGCGCCGCCACCGTCTCCTCACGCTCGGTCAGCGTGGACGCCAGGTTCGCCTCCACCCGCGTCTTCTGGCTGTTCAGCAGATCCAGCTGCCCCTGCAACAGCTTCACGATAACGTCCGACTTGGAAATCAGATCCTGCAACTTGTCGTCTATCGAGGCCGCCCGCATCCGCTCCTGCCGCATCGATTCCGCCTTCGCCGGCGAAAAGATCCCGATGAAGGACTCCATCCCGGTTTTCGACCGCATCTCGCTGAATTCCTTCGAGAATCCGGCGGTCACGTCGTCCAGCCCCATGATGAGTTCCGCGATGTTCGCGTTCATCAGCTCGGTATGCTTGGCCACATCCTCCAAAGTCGCATTCTCGACATCCAGCTGCACCCCCTCGTCCAGCTTCGCCCGCGCCGCCTCGATCCGGCTGGTGATGGCGCTGATTTTCGCCTGCGCCTCGGCGACCTGAGCCTGGCTTTCCTTGATCTGCGTCTCGAAATCGGCCATCCGAACCTCCGTTGAACCACCCCTGCGTCACATAATGATGTAACAGGGAATTACATCATCCCGGTTCCGAAAAATCGGACCGTCGAACCCGTCCCAAGTGTTGCAACAACTCGCGTCCCCCGCCAAGCGCGGAATCCGGTGTCCGTGCATTTGCCCTTTTCGCAAATACTCTGGGGGTTTGGGGGTGAAACCCCCATCACCGAGGAGGAGGCGCAGGCCGACGACGAGAGGAAAGCCTCGCGCGCCAGCGCGCCGCTCCACTGGCGCCCGTCAGACGGGAATGTTGTCGATCAGCCGGACGCCGTCGATCCAGGCCGCCGCCAGCATCCGGCGCGGGCGGCGCGGGTCGTCCGATGGCATGAGCGTCTCGGCATCGCGCAGCTCGATGTATTCCACCCGCTCGAACCCGGCCTTGCGCATCGTCTCGGCCGCCTCGCGGATCGCCATGCGGTCGGCATGACCCGCGCGGATGTCCTCGGCAGCGCGCGTGATCGCGGCATACAAGATCGGGGCCTTCGCCCGCCCCTCTGCCGTCAGCCGCAGGTTGCGGCTGGACATGGCCAGCCCGTCCGGCTCGCGGATCGTCTCGCAGCCCACCACCTGCACCGGGATGTTCAGATCCCGCACCAGCCGCAGCACCACCTGCAACTGCTGCCAGTCCTTCTGGCCGAAATAGCCCTTGTCCGCCAGGGACATGCCGAAGAGCTTCGTCACCACCGTCGCCACGCCGTCGAAGTGTCCGGGGCGCATGTGGCCCTCCAGCGGCTGGGCCACGCCGCCCAGACTGACCGTGGTGATGAAACCGTCGGGATAGACCTCCTCGACCGACGGGGCAAAGATCGCGTCCACCGGTACCGTCGCCAGCAGGGCCGCGTCCGCCGCTTCGCTGCGAGGATATTTCTTCAGGTCCTCGGGGTTGTTGAACTGCTTGGGGTTCACGAAGATCGTGGTGATGACCCGGTCACATTCTGCCCGGGCCCGGCGGGCCAGCGACAGATGCCCCTCATGCAGCGCGCCCATCGTCGGGACCACGCCCACCACCTCATTCCGCGCCTTCCAGCCGCCCGCCAGGGCACGCAGCTCGGCCACCGTCCGCAGGATCGGGATCATTTCTTGTCCTTCGCCGGCAGCACGTCGGGAAAGCTGTGCTCGGCCGCCGGAAAGGCGCGCGACCGCACCTCGGCCGCGTAGGTCGCGATCGCCTCGTCCGCGGCACGGCCCAGCTCGGCATAGCGTTTCACGAACTTCGGCCGGAAATCGGTGAACAGGCCCAGCATGTCATCGACCACCAGGACCTGACCGTCGCAATCCGCACCTGCGCCGATGCCGATGGTCGGGATCGCCAGCGCCCGCGTCACCTTGCCGGCCAGCCCCGAGGGCACCTTCTCCAGCACGACCGAGAAGGCCCCGGCCGCTTCCACTGCCTTGGCATCGGCCATCACCTTTGCCGCCTCGGCGTCGCGGCCCACCACCTTGTAGCCGCCCAGGGTGTTGACCGACTGCGGCGTGAGGCCGACATGCGCCATCACCGGCACGCCGCGCGCGGTGAGGAAGGCGATGGTCTCGGCCATGTGCTGCCCGCCCTCCAGCTTCACCGCTGGGGCG
>JBKBVC010000208.1:0-4613 GCA_046289805.1 Tabrizicola sp. | reverse complement strand
TTGTCCTCGCGCGGGCGACGACGCGCCACTGGCGCAGGACGAGCGGCCGTCAGTTCCCGACGTTCTTCGCCCAGCCCTTCTCCAGCGCCTCGAGCCAGTCGGCCTGCAATTCCGGCAGTGCGGCCTTGGCCAGTTCGGCGGCCGGCACGACCGAAGGATGCCCCTCGATCGCGGCGAAACCGGCCTGCACCTCGGGCGAGGTGCGCGCGACGTCGATGGCGGGGGCGGCGCCCCAGACCTCGGTCTTGGCCTTCTCCAGCTGTGCCTCGCCCGACAGAAGCAGGTTTTGCACCACCATCGCCGCCGCCTTGTTCGGCGAATTGAACGGAATCAGCGTGTAGTTGGTGTTGCCGATCGTCCCCGAGGCCAGCCCGAAAGAGCGCGTCGTCTGAGGCCAGGTGCCCGCCTGCACCGCCAGGCCGAACTGCGCAGGGTCGTAGTTGAAGCTGAAATCCACCTCGCCATTGGCGAAAAGCTCGTTCAGCTGGGTGACCGTCGTCGGATAGGTCTGCCCCTCGCGCCAGAGGAAGGGCTCGATTTCGTTCAGGATCTCCCAGGTCCGGGCCGAGACCTCGTCGAAGGTGGCGGGATCGAAGGGGCCGATCAGGCGGTCGGGGCCGCCGGCGGCGTGGATGAAGACATGGCGCAGGAAGGCCGAGCCGGTGAAGTCGGGCGGCGCGGGGTAGGTGAAGCGGCCGGGATGGGCGCGGATCCAGTCGAGAAGCGCGGCCATGTCGGCGGGGGGTTCGAGCACCACGGCGCTGTCATGGGCAAAGGCGAACTGGACGGTGTTCCAGGGCACCTCGCAGCCGTCCACCGGCACGCCGAAATCATTGGCGATGGCGGGATTGTCCCAATCGACCAGCGCATTGTTGGGCAGAAGCTCGGTATAGCCGCAGAAGGCGAGGCCCCCCTGCTTCATCGAGCGGAAGTTCTCGCCGTTGATCCAGATGAGATCGACGCTGCCCGCATTGGTGATGCCGGCCTCCTTCTCGGAGACGATGAGGTTGACGATCTCGGCCGCGTCGGTGATCGGCACGCGGTTCAGGGTGATGTCGTGTTCGGCCTTCAGCCGGTCCGCGACATAGCCCGAGACATATGCGTTGATCTGGTCCGACCCGCCCCACATGAACCAGTTGACGGTGCCGCCGCGGGCCTGGGCCACGATCTCGTCCCAGGACATGGCCTTCAGCGCCTCGCCATCGGCGGTGTCGGCCAGGGCGGCGGAAGAGAGCATCAGAACGGCAGTCAGTGTGCGCAGCATCAAGGGCCTCGGTCTTGTGGGTCGCGCCCATAAGACCCGCGCCGGCCGGAAAATCCAGTCACATGGTCGTAGGCGAATTGTAACGGAAGTGGCAGCCCGTAGGGGAGTCGAACCCCTCTTCCCAGGTTGAAAACCTGGTGTCCTAACCGATAGACGAACGGGCCACTGACGCGCCAGATAGCGGCCGGCGCGGGGGAGTGCAAGGGGTCAGCCGTCGATCTGCGCGCCCATGATGGCGATGGCCTGCTGATAGACCTTGGCGGCGTTCCATTCCCGGATCACGGCGAAGTTCGGCTCGCCTTCCTGATAGCCCTTGCCCGGCTGCCAGCCCTTGCGCCGAAGGTAGTTCGCCGTGGTTGCCAGGGCATCGGCCTGATTGTAGAGATCGATCACTCCGTCGCCGTTCCCGTCCACTCCGTAGGTGTAGGCATTGCCGGGCAGGAACTGGGTATGGCCCAGCTCGCCATGCTTTGCCCCGACGGTCCTGGCCGAAATCATGCCCTTGTCCACCATCTTCAGCGCTCCGATCAGGTGCGGGCGGAAGAAGTCGGAGCGGCGGCAGTCGTAGGTCAGCGTGGCGATGGCCGAGACGACGTTGGTGTCGCCCATGAAACTGCCGAAGCCCGTTTCCATCCCGTGAATCGCGATCAGAACGCCGGCGGGGACACCATAGGCGGCCTCGAGGCTCTGGTAGAAGCCTGCGTTCTTGGCCTTGCGGCTGCGGCCCTGCCTGACGATGGCGTCGGCGCCGCGGACGCTGAGGAACTTCTCCAGGCTGTACTTGAAGCTTTTCTGGTTGCGGTCGGCCCCGATGGTCGCCTTGGAATAGGAGGTCGCCATGAGCGCCTCGATGCCGCGCTTGCCGACACCTTCGGCCTTGGCCTCGGCCGCCATTTCGGCCTTCCACGCCTCGTACTGGCCGCCGGTGTCGCTGCACCGGGCAGCCTGGGCAGCATGGGCAATCGAGAATGCGACAAATGCAATGGCAGTCAACGGCAACAGCTTCACGTCGTTCACCTTCCCTGAAAATTTTTGTCAGTCTATTCAACGGACCGAAACAATCAAGCACGCTGGCGTGATTGCCGTTTCGCAGGGCCTGACATGTTGGTGAAGTGGCAGCCCGTAGGGGAGTCGAACCCCTCTTCCCAGGTTGAAAACCTGGTGTCCTAACCGATAGACGAACGGGCCGCGCTGTCGGTGGGCGGTGTCTAAATCGGGCGAAGGCCTTCTGCAAGCGGAATCTTGCGGGGTTCCGTCTCAGGCAATCGCGGCGTCGTCGAGACGCAGCTGCACCTTCGTGCGGCCGTTCCAGTGGTTCAGCTCCAGCTTTCCGGCCAGGTGAAAGCGGCGGTGGCCGGGGTTCTCCAGTGCCGGACCAAGCGGGCCGTCGAAGGCCCCGAACGCGATGGCGTCGAGCGCGGGGCCCGACCCGTCGCTGACGGTCAGCTTCAGGTGGCTGTCGCCGATCCGGCGCGCGCTGACCTGGGCCGAGGCGAAGGCAAAGCGCGGAGCGGGGGCGGCGGCGCCGAAGGGGCCGGCGTTCTCGATGTCTTCCACGAGGGCCACGGTCGCAGCGGCGGTCATCAACAGGCTGTCAATCCGCAGGTCCCGCGCGCCGCCGCTGCCCGCGCCCTGGCGGGCGAGAAGCTCGGACAGACGCGCCATGGCGGGGTCGAGCTGCGTGCGGGTCAGCGAGAGGCCCGCGGCCATCTTGTGCCCGCCGCCCTTGACGATCAGACCTTCCGCCGCCAGCCGCTGGATCGCCGCACCGAGATCGACACCGGGGACAGAGCGAGCCGAGCCTTTGCCCTCGTTGCCCTCGAAGCCGATCACGACGGCAGGACGGTTCGCGGCCTCTTTCAGCCGGGCGGCGACGATGCCGACGACACCGGGGTGCCAGCCGTCCGCGGCGGCCCAGACGAGCGGCGCGTCGAGCCCGCGCGATTCGGCCTGGGCGAGGGCCTCGGCGCGCACCGCCTCGGTGATCTCGCGCCGGTCAGAGTTCAGCTGGTCGAGCAAGGCGGCAAGGCGGGCGGCCTCCATCTCGTCGGCGGTGGCCAGGAGCCGCGCGCCGAGATCGGCCTGGCCGATCCGCCCGCCGGCATTGATGCGTGGGCCGAGGAGGAAGCCGAGCGCGTAGGGCGTCGGCGCCTGGTCCATCCGCGCCACATCGGCAAGCGCCCGCAGGCCGGGGCGATCGCGGCGGGCCATGACCTTGAGTCCCTGCCGGACGAAGGCCCGATTGAGGCCGACCAGAGGAGCCACGTCCGCTACGGTCGCCAGCGCCACGAGGTCGAGCATCGCCATCAGGTCCGGGCCCTGCCTGCCCGCGGCGCGCAGGCGGCGATTGGCCTCGACGAGGAGGAGGAACACCACCCCGGCGGCGCAGAGATGGGACAGGGCGCCGTCCTCGTCCTGCCGGTTGGGGTTCACCACGGCCAGCGCGGGGGGCAGGAACTCCAGCGCGAGGTGGTGGTCGAGGATCACCACATCCGCCCCCTTTGCCGCCGCGACGGGCTCATGGGACAGCGTGCCGCAATCGACGCAGAGAATCAGGTCATGCGCGGCGGCAAGCTGGGCCATGGCAGGGACGTTGGGGCCGTAGCCTTCGTCGATGCGGTCGGGGATGTAGAGCCTGGCCTCGATCCCGAAGCTGCGCAGCCAGGTGAGGAGAAGCGCGGCCGAGGCGCCGCCGTCCACGTCGTAGTCGGCGAAAATGGCGATCCGGTCGCAGCGGTTCACCGCCTGAACCAGCCGGTCGGCGGCGGTGTCCATGTCCTTGAGGGACAGGGGATCGGGCATCAGGTCGCGGAGCGTCGGAGAGAGGAAGGCGGAGGCGTCCTCGGGGGCTACCCCCCGGGCGGCGAGGATGCGGCAGAGGGGCAGGGGCAGGCGGGTCGTCTGGGCCATGCCCTCGGCCAGCCGGTCGGCGGCCGGGTCGGGGCCGGTCCAGCGCCGCCCGGTCAGCGAGGCGGTGACATTCAGGAAGGCGGTCATGCGGCAAGGGGTGCCGGAAAGGGTGGCGCGGCGCAAGGGCGGAATGGCTGTCCACGCAGGACAACCAGGGCGCCTCCCTTGAAATCAAGGGGTTGGCCGTGGACGTTTACCGCCCGGCAACCAGGATCGCCGCGCCGGTCCCGAGACCCCACGCCGGTCAGGACGCGGGCGGGACCACGCGCAACACGAAGTTGTCCGTCGCCTCGCCCGGGGCGAAGGGGCCGGGAACATCATTCGCAACGGGCGGCAGGGTCTTCAGGAAGGCGGCGATGTCGGCGGCGTCCCGGTCGGTCAGCGCCGCATAGTTCATCCAGGGCATCGCGGGGGCAAGCTGGCGGCCATCCGGGCGCAG
>JBKBVC010000207.1:0-4626 GCA_046289805.1 Tabrizicola sp. | reverse complement strand
ATCGTGTTGCAGGAACCGGGAGAGCGGGACATCGAGGCCTCGGCCTCGACGAACTCCTCGGCGGTCATCTCGCCGGCCTTCACCGCTTCGGAGAACTTCCAGAGGTGGGTGCCGGACCCGACACGTTCGCCCCGGAAGTAACCGTTCAGCATCGGCCCGCCCGAGACCATGATCGTGGGCAGATCGACCGAGGCCGCGCCCATCAGCAGACTGGGCGTGGTCTTGTCGCAGCCGACGATGCAGACGACGCCGTCCATCTGCTGGCCGCGGATCGTCTCCTCTACCGCCATGGCGGCAAGGTTGCGGAACATCATCGCGGTGGGGCGGAAGCCGGATTCGCTGACCGAGAAGACAGGGACGATGACGGGGAAGCCGCCGGCCTCGTAGACGCCATGCTTGACCCGTTCCGCCAGGTCGCGGGAATGGGCGTTGCAGGGGTTGAGTTCCGAGAAGGTGTCAAGGATGCCGATCACCGGCCGGCCGTCGAACAGGTCGGCGGGCAGACCCTGGTTCTTCATCCAGGCGCGGTGGTAGATCGCGTCCTTCGACGTCCCGGCGAACCATTCCTGCGAACGCAGCTTGCGCGGCCAGTTGGCGGGCTTGAACTTGGTCATGAAGGTTGCCTCACAGGGATTGGACGCGGACGGCGCCCGGGGTTTTGTCGGCGAAGGTCAGGGTATTGCGGAGCGGCTGGCCGAAGTCGGGGACCTCGATCTCGAAGATGTCACCGGGTTCGGTCCTGATCCCGTCGGCGAAGGACAGGGTTGCCGTGCCGAAGAAATGGACATGCAGGTCGCCCGGCTGGCGGAAGATGTCATACTTGAAATGGTGATGTTCCAGGTTGGCCAGCGTGTGCGACATGTTCGCCTCGCCCGACAGGAACGGCTTTTCCCACAGCACCCTTCCGTCCCTGAGGATGCGGCTGGTCCCACGCACATCGGCGGGAAGGTCGCCGACCAGTATCTCTGGCCCGTAGGAGGCGGCGCGCAGCTTGGAGTGGGCGAGCCAGAGATAATTGACCCTCTCCGTCACATGGTCCGAAAACTCGTTGCCCAGCGCCCAGCCGATCCGGTGCGGGGTGCCGTCCGGGCCGATCAGGTAGATGCCGGCAATCTCGGGTTCCTCGCCGCCATCCTCGGCAAATCCCGGGGCTTGCAGCGCCGCACCAGGGGCGACCGCGGCATGGCCGGTGCCCTTGTAGAACCATTCCGGCTGGGCGCCCACTTCGCCAGCAGCGGGACGGCCGCCGTCAAGACCCATGCGGAACATCTTCATGCTGTCGGTCAGGGTCTCGCCACCTTCCAGCTTGGCATGCATCGCGTCCCGGGCGGAAGCCGAGCCGAGATGTGTAAGTCCCGTCCCGGTCAGATGCAGATGCGCCGGGTCCGGGTGACTGACCGGCAGCTCGAAGGTGGCGCGGGTCAGGTCCACCGTCTCGCCCAGCCCGCGGCGGGCGATCTCCTCGGCGATCCCCTGCCCCGACCCGATGGCCGCCTGCGCCAGTTCGTAAACCGAAGCCGTATTGCGCAGGGACCGCGCCTCGTTGCCCTGACGGACGACGACGCCGATCCCCTTGACGGTGGACAGATGCATCACGGATCTCACTTGTTCTTGTTGTAGACGTCGAAGATCACGGCGACGAGCAGCACCAGTCCCTTGATCATCTGCTGGTAGTCGATGCCAACGCCAAGGATCGACATCCCCATGTTCATCACGCCCATGATGAGTGCGCCGATCACTACGCCGATGATCTTGCCCGACCCGCCGGTCATCGAGGCCCCGCCGATGAACACGGCGGCGATTGCGTCCAGTTCGAACCCCGTCCCGGCCTTGGGCGTGGCGCTGTTCAGGCGCGCGGTCACCATCATGCCGGCCAAGGCCGCCAGCACACCCATGTTGACGAAGCAGGCAAAGACCAGCCGTTCGGTGTTGATGCCCGACAGCTTGGCCGCCTTCTCGTTGCCGCCAACGGCATAGATGCGTCGGCCCTGCACCGTGTTCTCGGTGAAGAAGGCGTAAAGCACGATGAGCACCGTCAGCACGACCAGGACGTTCGGCAGGCCGCGGAAACTCGCCAGTTGCCAGCCGACGAAAGCCATGGCTGCGGCAATCACCAGTGTCCGACCCCAGAACAGGCTGCCGGGCTCGGGCGTGATGCCGAATTCCGCGTCGCGCTTGCGGGCGCGCAGACCGATCCAGATGACGATCGCGATGGCCAGCGCCGCGATGATCAGGGTCAGCCCGTGCGGCTTCGTCATCCCGGTCAGGTCGGGAATGAAGCCCGAGGACATGGCCTGGAACTCTTTCGGGAAGGGCCCGATGTTCTGCCCGCCCAGAAGCCACAGCGTCGCGCCGCGGAAGACCAGCATGCCGGCCAGCGTGACGATGAAGCTGGGGATGCGCCAATAGGCGACCCAATAGCCCTGCGCCGCCCCGATCAGCCCGCCCACGAGCAGCGTCAGCGGGATCACGGCCCAGACCGGCAGGCCCTGCTTGACCGTCAGCCAGGCCGCCACCGCCCCGGTGAAGGCCGCGACCGAACCCACCGACAGGTCGATGTGACCCGAGACGATGATAAGAAGCATCCCCAGCGCCAGGATGATGACATGCCCGTTCTGCAGGAAGATGTTGGTGATGTTCGGAGCCTGCAGGAACATCGGCTTGCCCTGCATCGACACCAGCAGCGAGAACAGCGCCACGATGGCGACCAGCGCCAGGAGCATGCCGTTTTCGCGGAGATGTCCGCCCAAGGAGCTTTGCTTTTCAGCCATTCACGCCACCTTCCCTGTGGTCTTGCCGTTGTCTCTCACGATCAGCGCCATGATCTTTTCCTGACTGGCCTCGTCGCGCGTCAGCTCGCCTACGATCCGGCCCTCGTTCATCACATAGATCCGGTCGCACATGCCCAGAAGCTCGGGCATTTCGGACGAGATCATCAGCACGCCCCGGCCCTGTTCGGCGAGATCCTTCATGATGGTGTAGATCTCGAACTTCGCGCCGACGTCGATGCCGCGGGTCGGCTCGTCGAGGATCAAGAGCTCGGGGTCGGTGAATAGCCATTTCGACAGGACAACCTTCTGCTGGTTGCCGCCCGAGAGGTTCACCACCTTCTGCTGCACGCCGGGAGTGCGGATCGCCAGCTGCTTGCGATAGGTCTCGGCCACTTGCGCCTCGCGCCGCTTGTCGAGGATGGAGTTCTTCGCGATGCCGACCAGGTTGGCGAGGCTGATGTTCCTCAGGATCGGCTCTTCCAGGATCAGGCCCAGCGCCTTGCGGTCCTCGGTGACGTAAGAGATGCCGGCCTTGATCGCCCTGGTGACGGTCGAGACATCGACGGGCTTGCCGTGCATCTTCACCGTGCCCTGGTGCCCCTTGCCATAGCTTCGGCCGAAGATCGACATGGCCAGTTCGGTGCGGCCGGTGCCCATGAGCCCCGCGATCCCCACGATCTCACCCTTGCGGACGTTCAGCGAGACGCCCTTGATCATCTGCCGTCCGGCCTGTTCGGGGTGCCAGCAGGACCAGTTCTCGACCTCGAACAGCATCTCGCCGGGGTGGCTTTCGCGCTCGGGATAGCGGTGGGCCATGTCGCGGCCGACCATGTCCTTGATGATGCGGTCCTCGGAAATCTCGTCCTTGGTCAGGGTGGAAACCGAGGTGCCGTCGCGGATGACCGTGATCCGGTCGGCGACGCGGGAAATCTCGTTCAGCTTGTGGCTGATGATGATCTGGGTTACGCCCCGCGCCTTCAGCTCAAGCATCAGCTGAAGGAGCCGATCGGCGTCTGCCTCCTGCAAGGCGGCGGTGGGCTCGTCCAGGATCAGAAGGCGCACGTTCTTCGACAGGGCCTTCGCGATCTCGATCAGCTGCTGCTTGCCGACACCGAGCTTGCCGACGACAGCGCCCGGAGGCTCGTTGAGGCCCACCTGCCGCAACAGTTCCTCGGTCCTCTTGAAGGCCATGGGCCAGGAGATGACGCCCCTCGATGCGACCTCGTTGCCCAGGAACAGGTTCTCGGCGATCGACAAGAGCGGGATCAGCGCAAGTTCCTGGTGGATGATGATTATGCCCTTGTGCTCGCTGTCGCGGATCCCGCGGTTGTGGAGGGGCTGGCCATCATAGATGATCTCGCCGTCATAGCTGCCATGCGGATAGACGCCCGACAGCACTTTCATCAGCGTGGATTTTCCGGCGCCGTTCTCGCCGCAGATGGCGTGGATTTCCCCGGCCTCGACCGTCAGGCTGACCCGGTCAAGCGCCTTCACGCCAGGGAAGACCTTGCTGATCTCCCGCATTTCCAGAAGTGTTGACATGTCCCCTCCGACGGGTGGAACCTGCCTGCGCGGGAGCGGCGCAGGCAGGCCCTGCCAGATCAGCTTACTTCAGCTGGTCCGCCGTGTAGTAGCCCGAACCGATGAGGACTTCTTCGTAGTTCGAGATGTTCACCGAGACTGGCTCCAGCAGGTAGGACGGAACCACTTTCACGCCGTTGTCGTAGGTCGTGGTGTCGTTGATCTCGGGTTCGCCGCCGGAAAGGACCGCGTCCACCATCTTGACCGTGACCTTGGCCAGCTCGCGGGTGTCCTTGAAGATGGTCGAATACTGCTCGCCGGCGATCATCGACTT
>JBKBVC010000206.1:0-4633 GCA_046289805.1 Tabrizicola sp. | reverse complement strand
TCCCGTCGGCCAGGTGCTGGCCGCCTTCGTCCGCGCGGTCGAGGCGCAGGGCGGCCTGGGCAATGTCCGCGACCGGACCGACCTCTTTTCCCGGGCCGAGGACGGGACGCTGGATGTGATCCACCTGAACGACATCGGCAACTACCTCGTGGCCCTGGTCCACCACGCGGTGCTCTATCAGCAAAGCCCGGTCGGCCTGCCCCATGACCTGATGCGGGCCGATGGCAGCCCGGCGACGCCGCCCTCTCCCGAGGTGGCGCGGCTGATGCAGGAGACGGCCGATTCGGTCATCCGCAACCTGGGCTTGTCCGGTCTTTCGGCCTGATGTTGCATATCCGCCACCTCGCGCAGCAATAGCGATCTCTGGCCTGCGCGCGAGGCTGGCTCCGGGGCGATCCGGCGCATTTCCCCTTTCCGATCCGGGCCGAGGCTAATAACGTGAAGGCAATGCTGACGTGCCCTCATTGATGCGGGGGCCAGGGAGAGTCTTGTCATGTCCATCCTTCGTCGTCTTGCCATCGCCCTTTTTCTGGTGCCGTTTCTCTCGCTTGTGGCAACCGCCCAGGATTACCGCATCCGTCCCGGCGACGTGCTTCAGATCGAAGTTCTTGAAGACAACACGCTGAATCGCAGCGCCATCGTGCTGCCCGACGGCCAGATCACCCTGCCTGTCGCGGGCACGATCCGGGTTGCCGGCCGCAGCCTCGCCCAGGTCCAGGCCGACCTCGCCCAGCGCCTTGCCCCCGGCTTTGCCACCACGCCGACCGTCTATGTGTCGATGAGCGCCCTGGCCGAGCGCCCGGCCTCGACCCCCGCGGCGGCCCGCACCATTGCCATCTATGTCCTCGGCGCCGCCAACACGCCCGGCAAGGTCGAGGTCGCGCCCGGCGCCACCTTCCTTCAGGCCCTCGCCCAGGCCGGCGGGGCCTCGCCCTTCGCCGCCAAGAAGCGGATCCAGTTGCGCCGCGTGGACAAGTCGGGGGTCGAACGGGTCTACAAGCTGGACCTCGAGGCCATCGAGAACGGCGCTTCGGGCGGCAGCACCCGCCTGATGAACGGCGACGTGATCGTGATCCCGCAGCGCAAGCTGTTCGAGTAAGCCCGCATGCGCCGCTCTGGCCACCTTGTCGGGGGTCTCTGTGCCCTTGGGGCTCCGTTCCTGCCCGGCGCGGCGCTGGCGCAGGAGGGCGGCGTTCTTTTGACCTTCGGGATCGAGAACCGGCTCGAGATCAGCCGCAACGCCGACCTCGCGGTTCCGGCCGAGGGCACCGAGATCGCGAATGTGACGCTCCTGTCCTTCGGCCTGGTCAGTGAAACCGCGCTGGACCGGCTGAGCTTCGGTGTGACCGGGGGCCTGATCGCGCGGACGGACGACGACGGCAGCGAGGTGGATTTCGGCCGCGGGGCCCTGACGTTCGCCTATCACCGCGAGGTGCCTGCGGCGGTGCTGGATCTTGCGGCCGAGTTCCGGTCGGACGATGCCGATGCCTTTGGCGACGATCTCGGCGACATCGGCGCCTCTGGCACGCGCAGCGACCTGTCGCTTTCGGCGCGGATCGAGACCGGGCGGACCTCGACCGTCGGCCTGGCCTTCGGACTGGCCTATGACCGGACCGACTATCAGGACACCACCGACCCGGACCTCTTCGATACCGAGGAATGGCGTGGCGACATCGCCGCGATCCTGCGCTTCTCGGAGATCGCGACCGGACGGGTCGGCGTTCGCTATCGCCACCGTGAGGAAGACGACCTCGGCACCACCACGACCGATGAGACCACCGTGTTCACGGGGCTCGACTACGCGATCAGCGAACGTGCCGACCTGTCGGTCGAACTGGGCTACACGCAGACCGAAACCGAGGAATCGGGCATCATCACCCGCGATCGCGGCCCGGAGGCCAGCGTCCGGCTGTCCTACGACATGCCGGTCGGCACCGCCTATGCGCTGCTCAGCGTGGCGACCGATGCCGACGAAGGCCAGCGTGAAACCTTCGAGATCGGCCGCGCGCTGGAGACCGGGCGCGACACCCTGTCCGCCCGGCTGGGGGTGACCCACGGCGACGAGACCGGGACCGACCTGATCGGCGGCCTCGCCTGGACGCGCGCCCTGCCCGATGGCAGCCTCGGGGTCTCGCTGGAACGCCGTGTCAGCTATGATGCCGATGCCGACGAGCAGGTGGCGGATTCCGTCTTTACCCTGAGCTGGGCAAAGAACCTCAACGAAACCACGACGCTGCTGTTCGATGCGAGCTACGAGCTGAGTGACGCGCCCTCCGAACGCATCGAGCAGCTGGCGCTGGATGCGGGCTTCACCCATGCTCTGACCGCGGACTGGGACCTGTCGGGCGGGGTCGGCTATACGGTGCGCAACGATGCCGACGGCCGGGCGGAATCGCCGCGGCTGTTCCTGGCGATCAGCCGGGACTTCCAGTTCCGTCCCTGACCGTCGCCCGGGCAAACAGCCCGACGCAATCGTATTTCCGGTCCGGCGCGGCGAAGGCGGTTCGGGCAAGCAGGCGCAGATCGCGGGCCAGTGTCCGTGACGGGGTCTGGCGCGCGCCGCCATGGTCCCGCAACCGCCGGTAAACCCGGTTCTCCCAGGCCCGCCAGCGCGCATCGAAATGCCGGGTATGACCGTGGTGCACTTCGGTCACGATCTCGAAGCCATTGCGCTCCATCAGCCGCCGCAGCGACCGCCCGGTGAAGAAATGCACATGGCGCGGGCCGTCAAGCATCTCCGAGATCTCGGCGTAGGTCTGGAAATGCAGGGCGGCGCAATTTGGCACCTCGCAGTAGAACCCGCCCCCGGGGGCGAGCAGAGCCCGGACGTTGCGCAAGGCCAGCCCCGGGTCGGCACAATGTTCCAGCACATGCGTCATCAGCACCAGATCGAACCGCTGCGCCGCCGTCTCGGGCGGGATCGCTTCGGCGGTCCCCGCGGCGACTGCCACGCCGCGCGCGGCGGCACCCTTGCGCGCCTCCGCGTCCGGCTCGACCCCGTGCAGGCTGCGCCCGGCCCCGGCAAGGGTGGCGAGGAGGTCCCCTCCGCCGCAGCCGATGTCCAGGATCATCTTCGCCTGTGGCTGCAGGGTCAGAAGCCAGTCCGCGTCCATCATCCGGCCCCTGTCCGTCAGCCAGGCGAGCTTGACCAGCACGCGTTCGGCCAGGCTTGGACGGACATCCGGGAAATGCGACCGACCATGCGTGTAGTAGGCCGCCATCTCGTAGCTCGCGCGCACTTCTTCGGCTGTCGGCCTGCGCCGCATCAGTCCGACATCGCAGGCACGGCACCAGACAAGCCTGCCCGACTGAACCGGCTGGCCGGTTTTCACATCGACCGGGATCTGCAGCCAGGGCAACAGCTCATCCGCCTGCCTTCCGCAGATCGGGCACTGCAAGTCGTGCAGCGGCGCATCCATGACTCATGTCCTGTTCGCCCTGACTGCCGACACTATAGGGGCAATCCCGGCACGCGACCAAGCTAGTTGCCATCAACACCCTGTTTCCTGCCCAGGCTGCGCAGGGCATGTCCGACGAGGTCACGCAGGAAATGCGGCGGGCCAGGCGGGAGCTGTGGCTGCACCAGCCGCCGCGCCCGCAGGATCAGCGCACCGGCAAGATGCGCAAGCGTCGCCAGCACCGCGCGTCCGGTGCCGCCGGCCTTGCGGAAATAATGCCAGCGGCTGTCGAACCAGTAGCCCGGCACCCGCTTCCAGCCCTTCATGCCGGTCGAGACCGAACCGATATGTTCCACCCGGCTTTCCCTGACGAAATGCGTGGGCCAGCCGGCCTCGGCCGCGCGGCGGCAGAGGTCGGTTTCCTCGAAATAGAGGAAGAAGGTCTCGTCGAACATGCCGACATCGCGGATCACCGCCTCGCGCAGCATCATGCTGGCGCCGGCCAGCCAGTCCACCGGCCCCGATGCCTCGGGCACGCCGATGGCCACCGTCCGATGCCGCAACAGCCGAGAGATCGGCCCGGTCCGCGCCGCGCCCTCGAACTCCGAGGCGACAGAGGGGAAGCGGAAACAGGTCACATGCGGCGCGCCGTCGGGGCCGTGGATGTAGCTGCCCGCGATGCCGACCTGCGGATGGGTTTCCAGATAGTCGAGCAGACGCCGGATCGCATCCGGGGCCGGGAAGGCGTCCGAGTTGAGGATATAGACATAGTCGGGCCGCACCCCACCGGGAAGGCCCAGACGGATGCCGACGTTGTTGCCCGCGCCAAAGCCGCCGTTCCTGCCCGACTGCACCACGCGGAACCGCGAGCGGTCCTTCAGCGCGGCGCTCATCTTCTCGAACGAGCCGTCGCCGGAATCGTTGTCCACCACGACGATGCCGCCGGCGATCCCCTGCATGGCAACTTCGGCGCTGTCGGCCGCGCGCAGGGTCATGTCCGCCGTGCGCCAGTTCAAGAGCACGGTCAGGACGGTCGGGCCTTTCAGGTCGGCGTCGCTCATTGCCCCTGCCCCTCCTTGCGCGCCTTCAGCGCCGTGACGGTCAGCGAGGGCAGCACCAGTGCGCAGTCCAGATAGCGCCGCGCCAACCGGCGCGGGTTCGACAGCATCCGCCACAGCCATTCCATCGCGATCTTCCGCACCCAGACCGGCGCCCGGGTCTGGTGGCCGGCGATG
>JBKBVC010000205.1:0-4646 GCA_046289805.1 Tabrizicola sp. | reverse complement strand
AGCGGGTGATCCTGGTGGATGACAGCGTGGTGCGCGGCACCACCAGCCGCAAGATCAAGGACATGATCCTCGAAGCCGGGGCGGCAGAGGTCCATTTCCGCATCGCCTCGCCCCCCACCGCCTGGCCCTGCTTCTACGGGGTGGACACGCCGGAACGCTCGAAACTCCTTGCCGCGACGATGTCGGAAGACGAGATGCGCGACTGGATCGGGGTGGACAGCCTGAAGTTCATCTCGCTTGACGGCCTTTATCGCGCGGCGGGCGAGGCGGCAGGCCGCGACCCGGCCAATCCGAAGTTCTGCGATGCCTGCTTCTCGGGCGACTACCCGGTCGCGCCCTCGGACAAGATCGAGGAAGGCTTCCAGATGAAGGCGGCAGAGTAACCGCGACCCCGCGTCGCTCCCGCTTGCCATTTGCCCTTTTCGCAAATACTCCCGCCGGAGGCTCCGACGCCTCTAGGAAGGACCGGCCCATGACCTCGAAGATCGCCCTCGTGACCGGCGCCTCGCGCGGCCTTGGTGCCGCCCTGGGCGAGCAGTTGGCCCTGCGCGGCTGGCATGTTGTAGCCGTGGCGCGTACGGTCGGCGGCCTTGAGGATCTGGATGACCGGGTAAGACGCGCCGGGCTGCCGGGGGTAGGCGGGCTGACGCTGGCCCCGATGGATGTCACCAACGACGACGCGATGCGCCACCTGTGCCGGTCCATTCACGACCGCTGGGGCGGGCTGAGCCTCTGGGTCCATGCGGCCATCCATGCCGCCCCCCTGGCCCCGGCCGGGCATATCGACCAGAAGGACTGGGAAAAGTCGCTGGCGACCAACGCGCGCGCGACCGGCATGCTGATCCCGATGGTCGAGCCCCTGCTGCGCGCCCGTGACGGGACCGCGCTTTTCCTCGACGACCCCCGCGCCGGACAGCCGTTCTTCGGCGCCTACGGCGCCACGAAAGCCGCCCAGATGGCGCTCGCACGCAGCTGGCAGGCCGAGAACGCGAAACACGGGCCCTGCGTCGTCATCGCCGAACCGGCCCCCCTGCCCACTGCCACCCGCGCCCGCTTCTTCCCGGGCGAGGACAGGACGAAGCTTGCCGATGTGCAGGCCGAGGCGGCGCGGATTCTCGACACGCTCTGACGCAGGGTGCCAAATTCCTTCGAAGGAATTTGCAAGACTTTTCGAAAAGTCTTGGCCCCTACCCCGCCAGCGCGCCCTCGATGGCGGCCCAGAGCACCTCGACCGGCTCCACCCCCACCGAGAGCCGGATGAACCCGTCCGCCACCGCATCCCCCCAGCGTGCCCGGCGTTCGGCCGCCGTGTGGACCCCGCCAAAACTCGTCGCCTGCTCGATCATCGGGCAGCGGGCGAGGAACGCCTCGGCCTCCGCCTCCCCCGCAAGCTCGAACCCGATCAGGAACCCGCCGTTTGCCATCTGGCCGCCGACTGCCCCATGCGACTTATCTCCCGGCAAGCCCGGATATCGCAGTCCCCTGACCTTGGGATGCACCGCCAGCCGCTCGGCAATCACCGCCGCCGAAGCACACATCCGCGACAGCCGCACTTCCAACGTCTCCAGCCCCCGATGCACCAGGTAGGCCTCGAACGGCCCGGGGACCGATCCCGACTGCCGCCGCCATTCCCGCACCCGCGCCATGAGGTTCGCATCCCGCCCCGCGACATGGCCGAACAGCGCGTCCGAATGACCCGCAGGGGCCTTAGTGTCGGCCGCTACCACCAGATCCGCCCCCAGGTCCAGGGGCCGCTGGAGAAGCGGCGTCATCGTCGTGTTGTCGGCAATCAGCAGCGACCCTGCGGCATGGGCGCGGTCAGCCAGCGCGGCAATGTCCACCACGTCGAGACCGGGGTTCGACGGCGTCTCGATGTAGATGACGTCGAACCCCGCGAAGTCGCGATCCGCCATCTCCAGCGTCGGCACCTGCTCCACCTCGACCCCGTAGACCTGCAACAGGTCGCGCCCCAGGAGCCGGGTCACGTAATAGCCGTCCGATGGGATCATCACCCGCGCCCCCGCCTTCAGGCAGCACACCAGCGCCGCCGTGATCGCGGCCATGCCCGAGGGGAACGAGACCACCTCCGCCGCCTCGAGGATCGCGAGCTGCGCCTCGACCGCGTCCCAGGTCGGCTGGCCCGAGCGGCCATAGTAATGCGCCGCCCCCTGCGCCTGCGGCAGGTGAAAGGTGGTGGCAACCGAGATCGGCGGCACGACCGGCTCGCCCAGGGCAAGACCCGCCTTCCGGTGGTGCAGGAGGCGGGCGATGCGGGCGTCGGTCTCGGCGGTCATGGAGGCTCCTTGGCTGTCCACAGTGGACAAACGCCGCATCCCTTGCGTTTTCAAAAGCTTGGCCGCGGGCGTTTACCGAACCTTAACCCGCGACTCCCGCCCTCTCAAGCCGTCATTCCAGCCGCGCCGGAAAGCCCGGGGCGCGCAGGTCGGTGCCCAGCAGATCCTCCAGCAGCTTGGCGATCATCGGCGACTGCGCCTCGCCGCCATAGGCTGCCCTCGCGGCGATATAGGTCTGGTTGGTGATCGAGGCGAGGTCCAGCGGCACCCCGAACTCCTTGCCGAAGGCAAGCGCGAAACCGAGGTCCTTCAGCGCGAGGTCGATGTTGAAGGCGATGTCGTAACTGCCATTCAGGATCAGCGCGCCTTCGGTCTCATGGACGAAACTGTTTCCCGATGAAGCCTTGATCGCGTGCCAGGCCTGCGCCAGGTCAAGCCCGCCGCGTTTCGCCAGCATCAGCGCCTCCGACGTGGCCTTGAGATGGATGAAGGCCAGCATGTTGGTGATGACCTTGATGATCGAGGCCGAGCCGAGCGGCCCCATGTGGAAGATCCGGTCTCCCATGGCCTGCATGGCCCTGTGGTGCAGGTCGAACAGGTCGCGGTCCCCGCCCGCCAGCATGGTGATCTTGCCCTGATGGGCCAGATGCACCCCGCCGGTCACCGGAAGCTCCATCATCCGCACGCCCGCCCCGGAGGCAACCTCGGCCAGACGCAGCACCTCGTCGCGGCCAAGGGTGGACATCTCCACCCAGGACGCGCCCTTCCGCATGTGGGGCAGGATGTCGCGCAGGACGCGCTCCGAGACAGCAGGCGACGGCAAGCAGGTGATGACATGATCGACCGAGGCCGCCAGCTCCTCGGCATTGGCTGCAAGCGTCGCTCCGGCTGCCACCAGCGGCTCGGCCAGTTTCGGATTCAGGTCGTAAACCGTGACCTTGAAGCCGTCCTTGACCAGACAGCCCGCGCAGGCCGCCCCCAGGTTTCCCAGGCCGATATACCCATAATGCATGTCTTTTCCGCGCCTTGTGTGGCTTACTTGAAGTAGATGTTGAACCGCTTGCGGATGGCCGCATCGATCTCCGGGTCCACCCGACATCCGGCCTTCGCGAGGATCGCGTTCTTCCGCGCGATGGCAGTGTCGAGAAGCAGGGGCTTGCCCGCCTCGTTCCATTCCTTCGGCGACATGCGGTTGCCGACGTTGGGATAGATGTATTCGGTCTGCATCAGCTTGAGCGTCTGGTCCGAGCCGAGATAATGGCCCGACCCACCCAGGCAGACCTCCTTCATCGCCTCGATCGAGGTGGAATCGGGGGTCACGTCGATCCCCCGCACCAGCCGCATCGCCTGACCGAGAAGGTCGTCCCCGAGGACAAGGCTTTCCAGGCAGAAGCCCAGAAGCGAGGCGTGCATCCCCACCGCCTCGTAGCACATGTTCAGCCCCGCAAGACCGGCGAGCGCGTTCGTGATGCCTTGCTCCCACCCAGCCTGCATGTCGGGTAGCTTGGAGTCGCTGATACCCGAGGCAGCGCCGCCCGGCAGGTCGTAGAAGCGGTGCATCTGCGCGCAGCCGGCGGTCAGGAGTGCCTGTTCCGCGCTGCCCCCGGACATCGCGCCTGTTCTCAGATCGGAAACGAAGGGCCAGGTGCCGAAGATCGCCGGTGCGCCGGGCTTGATGGCGTTCACATAGACCACGCCGGCAAGACATTCGGCCACCGCCTGCACGATGGCCAGCGCGATCGGCGCGGGCGCGGTGGCCCCGGCCTGGCCCGCCGACAGGAGCAGCATCGGCATGCCGCGACGGATGCAGTGCTCCATCGTGATGCAGGATTCCTCGGCGAACTTCATCGGGGGGACGACGAAGCAGTTGGAATTGCTGACAAAGGGTCGCTCCAGCCACTTCTCCTCGCCCCCACCACCATGTAGAGCATCTCGAAACAATCGGCGACGTGCGAGGGGTCCGAGAAACTGGTGCCGACGTGCTTCGTCGTCCCCGCCAGACAGGCGTAGAGGGTGTTCAGGTCCATTTCCCTGTTGTCCGCCACATCGCGGCAGACCATGGTCCGCTGGTAGAAGTGGATGTTGTCCAGATTGTCCACGAGGCGCGCCGCATCGTAGAGGTCCTGCGCGGTGGAGTCGCGATATTCGAGCGTGACCGGATCGACGATGTGCACTGCCGCCCCGGCTGTTCCGTAGTGGACGTTCGTCCCGGTCAGATGCAGGTCATGCTTCGGATCGCGGGCATGCAGCGTGATGTTGCGCGCAGCCTTGGCCAACATGTCCTCGACCAGCGCCCGGGGGAACCGGATGCGGCCGTCGTCGCCCAGGATCGCACCTGCCTCGGTCAGGATT
>JBKBVC010000204.1:0-4652 GCA_046289805.1 Tabrizicola sp. | reverse complement strand
GAGATCGACCGCGCCTCGAAATGGCGGCAGTTCTGGACCATCACCGTGCCGATGGTCCTGCCCTTCCTGATGCTGGCCGTCCTGTTCCGCGGCATCGAGAACTTCAAGATGTTCGACATGGTCAACCTGCTGACCGGGGGCGGGCCGGGGAACGAGACGCTGCTGACCTCGATCGACCTCAAGCGCGAAGCCTTCGAGAAATGGCGCACCGGCTATTCCTCGGCCTACGCGATCATCCTCTTCGTCACGGTCTTCGGCCTCGCCTCGATCTACGTCAAGGCGCTGAACAAGGTGAAGGAACGGTGATGTCGTCCCAAAAGCCAGCCTCCTGCCCCCATCCCCTCCCCACCAGGGGGAGGAGAGCCGCGCGGGCCCACGGTTTCGCGCAAGCGCATCCATCCCGCGCCTCCCTCCCCCCCTCGTGGGGGAGGGATGGGGTGGGGGGACTTCCCGCCAGATCAGGAGCGCATCCATGAGCGCCTATTCCGTCACCGAACCCTCGAAAGCCTCGAAATGCGCTGCGGGCCTGCTGGTCGCGCTCTACACGATCATCACGCTCCTGCCGCTGGTCTGGATCATCTCGACCAGCTTCAAGTCCGGGCCGGATTCGATCTCCTACCCGCCGAAGGTGATCTTCGAGCCCTCGCTCGAAGGCTATGTGAACCTGTTCACCACCCGCACCCGGATCGCGGCCGAGGATTTCGCGGCGCTGCCCCCGCCCGAGACCTGGTATGACAGGATCGTGCGCGATCAGGGCATGGTGATCGCCGGGCCGTCGCGGTTCGGCGAAAGGTTCATGAACTCGGTCATCATCGGATTCGGTTCGACATTCCTGTCGATCTTTCTCGGCACGCTGGCCGCCTATGCCTTCAGCCGCTTCAAGGTTCCGCTGAAGGACGACCTTCTCTTCTTCATCCTCTCCACCCGGATGATGCCGCCCATCGCCGTCGCGATCCCGATCTACCTGATGTATCGGGAACTTGGCCTCTCCGACACGCATCTCGGGATGATCCTTCTCTACACCGCGGTGAACATCTCGCTGGCCGTCTGGCTGCTGAAGGGCTTCATCGACGAGATCCCCCGCGAATACGAAGAGGCCGCGCTGATCGACGGCTACACCCGCTTCCAGGCCTTCCGGAAGGTCGTCCTGCCGCAGGCCGCGACCGGCATCGCCTCCACCGCGATCTTCTGCCTGATCTTCGCCTGGAACGAATATGCCTT
Source organism: Tabrizicola sp. (assembly GCA_046289805.1). GTDB lineage: Bacteria > Pseudomonadota > Alphaproteobacteria > Rhodobacterales > Rhodobacteraceae > Tabrizicola. Next base: position 3,431 of record JBKBVC010000204.1, on the reverse strand, counting down.
CGCGGTGCTGCTGACCTCCGGCAACGCCCAGACCGCGCCGCCCTTCATCCCCACGATCATCGGGGTCGGCGGCCAGGACTGGCCCGCCGTGGCAGCGGGGGCGACGCTGTTCCTGCTGCCGGTGATGATCTTCACCATCCTTCTGCGCAAGCACCTCTTGCGCGGGATCACCTTCGGGGCGGTGCGCAAATGACCAACTTCCTCAACGGCCTCCTTCGCCTGAAACGCGGCCCGTGGGAGATGCTCGCCACCATCCTCATCGCGCTTGGCGTGGTGATGCTGATGCAGCCCTTCTTCCTCTGGGCCTACACCTGGTCCTTCCTCGTGACCCTGATCGGCACGGTGATGTTCATCATCGTGTCGCATTTCCCGGAGTGAGCCTTGGCCGAGATCGTCATCAGAAACCTCCGCAAGGAATTCGGCGCCTTCACGGCCGTCAAGGGCTCCAGCTTCACCATCCGGGACGGTGAGTTCTTCATGCTCCTCGGCCCCTCCGGCTGCGGCAAGACCACCACACTGCGGATGATCGCAGGCCTCGAACTCCCCACCTCGGGCGAGATCCTGATCGACGGCGAGGATGTCAGCCAGAAACCGGCAAGCCAGCGCGACATCGCCATGGTCTTCCAGATGTTCGCGCTCTACCCGCACATGAACGTCCGCAAGAACATCGCCTATCCGCTGGTCAGCCAGGGCGTCCCCCGGGCCGAAGTGCAGCGAAAGGTGGCCGAGGTCGCCAGGATCCTGCGGATTGACCACCTCCTCGACAAGGGCGTGGGCGGCCTTTCCGGCGGCGACCGCCAGCGCGTGGCCCTCGGCCGCGCCATCGTGCGCAACCCCAAGGCCTTCATGATGGACGAACCCTTGGGCGCCTTGGACGCCGAATTCCGCGAGATCATGGCCGAGGAGTTGCGCGCGCTGCATGACCGGATGCACGCCACCACGGTCTATGTCACGCACGACCAGCTGGAAGCCATGCAGATGGGCGACAAGATCGTGGTGATGAACCACGGCGTCGTCGAACAGTTCGGCACGCCGCAGGACATCTACGACCACCCCGCGACGCTCTTCGTCGCCGACTTCATCGGCAGTCCCGCGATGAATTTCCTCCGTTTCGAGGGCAATGCCGCCGCCGGGGCCGAGACCATAACGCTGGGAGACACCGCCATCACCCTCCCCCGACTCCAGGAACCCGCCTCCGGCCAACTGGTCCTCGGCGTCCGCCCCGAACATGTCGCCCTCTCCGACACCGCCCCCCTGAAAGGCCGGATCGAGGCCGTCGAATACCTCGGCACCACCCAGATCGTCACCCTCTCCACCCCCTTCGGCGCGGTGAAGGCCCGCACCCCCTCGACCCAACCAGCGCGGGCGGGGGACCTGACCGGCCTGAACCTCTCGGCCCCCCGCCTGTCGCTTTTCGACGCCACCACCGGCCGCGCCTTCCGCACCGCCGCAAATGCCGGGGTCCACCATGGCTGAGGTCACGCTTTCGAACCTGTCCAAGTCCTATGGCGCGACCCAGGCGCTGAAGGATGTCACCATGACCATCCCCGACGGCGCCTTCGTCGTGCTGCTCGGCCCGACCGGAGCCGGCAAGACCACCACCCTGCGCCTGATCGCGGGCCTCGACCGGCCCGACGCGGGCGACGTCCGCATCTCCGGCCAGTCGGTCCTCCGCGACACCCCCGCCCAGCGCGACGTGGCGATGGTGTTCCAGCAATACTCGCTCTACCCCCACCTCAGCGTCCGCGACAACCTCGCCTTCCCGCTGCGCTCTCCGATGATCGCGATGCCCGAGCCCGACATCGCCCGCCGCGTGCAGGAAGTGGCCGAGGTCCTCCGCATCCCGCACAAGCTGGACAACAAGGCCACGGCGCTTTCGGGTGGCGAGATGCAGCGCGTCTCGATCGGCCGTGCGCTGGTGCGGAACCCCCGCATCTACCTGATGGACGAGCCGCTCTCCTCGCTGGATGCAAAACTCCGCGCCGACCTGCGCGTGGAACTCAAGCGCATCCACCAGGACCTTGGTGCCACCTTTCTCTACGTCACACACGACCAGATCGAGGCGATGACCATGGCCACGCATGTCGGCGTCCTCGACCATGGCCGTCTGGTCCAGTTCGGCACCCCGCGCGAGATCTACGAGACCCCCGTCTCGGCCTATGTCGCCTCCCGCCTCGGCCAGCCGCACATCAACCTCCTGCCTGCCGACGCCTTCGGGGCCGCGCCCCCGAACGCCGCGCAGATCGGCCTGCGCCCCGAACACATCCATGTGGGCGAAGGCCAACCCGCCACCATCACCCGCATCGAACACCTCGGTGACCAGACCCGTCTGCACCTCGCCCTCGGCCCGCATGCCCTTGTCACGCTCGCCGAACCCCACACCCCCCTCAAACCGGGCGAAACCCTCATGATCCGCCCGCACAACCCCCTCTGGTTCGACGCCGACGGCACCCGCATCTGAAAGGCCAAGCCCATGAAACAGTTCATGAACTCCCGCGAAAGCCTCGTCACCGAAGCCATCGACGGCCTGCTCAGGACTTCCGGCGGCAAGCTGGCCCGGCTGGACGGATACCCCCATATCCGCGTCGTGATCCGGACCGACTGGGACCGCTCCAAGGTGGCGCTGGTCTCGGGCGGCGGTTCGGGGCACGAGCCCAGCCACGCCGGTTTCGTCGGCCAGGGCATGCTGACGGCGGCGGTCTGCGGCGATGTCTTTGCCTCGCCCTCGGTCGATGCCGTGCTGGCCGGCATCCTCGCCGTCACCGGCAAGGCGGGCTGCCTTCTCATCGTCAAGAACTACACCGGCGACCGGCTGAACTTCGGCCTCGCCGCCGAACGGGCGCGCGCCTTCGGCCTCAAGGTCTCGATGGTCATCGTCGATGACGACGTGGCGCTGCCCGACCTGCCGCAGGCCCGAGGCGTCGCAGGCACGCTCTTCGTCCACAAGATCGCCGGGGCCATGGCCGAATCCGGCGCCGACCTCGACGCGATCACCGCCGCAGCGACCCAGGTCATCAAGGGCGCCATCTCCATCGGCATGTCGCTCGACACCTGCACCGTCCCCGGCTCCCCGAAAGAGGACCGCATCGGCCCCGGCAAGGCCGAGCTGGGCCTCGGCATCCATGGCGAGGCCGGGATCGAACAGGTCGATTTCTCCGGCGCGCGGTCGGCCATGCAGATGGTGGCCGAGAGACTCCTGCCGCACACCGGGCCGGGGGATCACGTCGCGCTTCTGAACAACCTCGGCTCCACGACGCCCCTCGAAATGTCGGTCCTCGCCGAGGAACTCGCCCGCTCCCCCCTTGGGGCAAAGGTCAAATGGATGATCGGCCCCGCCCCCCTGATGACCTCGCTCGACATGCACGGCTTTTCGGTCTCGCTGCTGCCGGTGGACCACGCGCAGGTCACCAGCCTCGCCGCCCCCGTCGCCC
>JBKBVC010000203.1:0-4672 GCA_046289805.1 Tabrizicola sp. | reverse complement strand
ATCCACATCCTGATCACCGGGACGGAAAAGCGCGCGGCGCTGGAGCGCGCAATGACCCTGAGCCCGCAGGAGGCGCCCGTTCGGGCCGTCCTCGACAACGCAACCGTGCATTGGGCGGAATGACATGAGCAAATGGGCTGACCTGCAGCGGCTTCACAATGTGAACAAGGGCCGCCATATTCTTGATCTGTTTGACGAAAGCCGGGCCGGCGATTTCTCGGTGACCGCCGACGGGATGCTGTTCGACTATTCAAAGACCAACATCGATGCTGCCTCTCGCGCAGCGCTGGTGAGGCTTGCTGAGGTGTCGGGCGTGGCGGAAAAGCGCGCGGCGATGTTCTCCGGGGAGAAGATCAACGATACCGAAGGCCGCGCCGTCCTGCATGTCGCACTGCGCGCGGGCGAGGATGCGGTCATCAAGGTCGATGGGCAGGACGTGCTGCCCGAGGTGCGCCGGACCCGCGCCGCTTGCGCGGCCTTCGCCCGCGACGTGCGCGAAGGCCGCTTCAAGGGGCAGGGCGGGCGGATCACCGATGTGGTCAATATCGGGATCGGCGGGTCCGACCTTGGCCCGGCGATGGCAACGCTGGCGCTGGCGCCCTGGCATGACGGTCCGCGCTGCCATTTCGTCTCGAACGTCGATGGCGCGCACATTCACGACGTGCTGCAAGGCCTTGATCCGGCGACGACTCTGGTGATCGTCGCCTCCAAGACCTTCACCACGATCGAGACGATGACCAATGCCGACACGGCGAAACGCTGGATGGCGGCGAAGGTGGCCGATCCGGCGGCGCAGTTCGCCGCCGTTTCGACCGCGCGTGACAGGACATCGGCCTACGGCATTGATCTGGAAAGGGTTTTCGGTTTCGCGGACTGGGTGGGCGGCCGCTATTCCATGTGGGGGCCGATCGGCCTGGCCCTGATGATCGCCATCGGGCCGGAGCGGTTCGACGAGTTCCTGGCCGGCGGTCGGGCGATGGATGCGCATTTCCTGACCGCGCCTCTTGCGGCCAACATGCCGGTCATGCTGGCCCTGGTCGGCATCTGGCACAATCAGATCTGCGGCCATGCCACACGGGCGGTTCTGCCCTACGATCAAAGGCTTGCGCGGCTTCCTGCCTACTTGCAGCAGCTGGAGATGGAGAGCAACGGCAAGCGCGTCGCCATCGACGGGACGGAGCTGGAGACGCACTCCGGCCCCGTTGTCTGGGGCGAGCCGGGCACGAACGGGCAGCATGCCTTCTATCAGCTGATCCATCAGGGCACGCGGGTCGTGCCCTGCGAGTTCCTGGTGGCGCGGCGGGGACACGAGCCTGACCTTGCGCATCAGCACCTGCTTCTGGTGGCAAACTGTCTGGCGCAGGCCGAGGCGCTGCTCAGGGGCCGCAGCCTCGACGAGGCGCGGGCAATCATGGCGCGGAAGGGGCTGACCGGGGCGGAACTCGAACGGCAGGCGCGGCACAGGGTGTTTCCGGGCAACCGCCCCTCCACCGTGCTGGCCTATGACCGGCTGACGCCCTTCACGCTGGGCCAGATCATCGCGCTGTACGAACACCGCGTGTTCGTCGAGGGGGTGATCCTGGGGATCAACTCCTTCGACCAGTGGGGGGTGGAGCTGGGCAAGGAACTGGCGCTGGCGCTCCAGCCGGTGCTGGAAGGGAAGGCGGGCACCGAGGGCAAGGATGGCTCTACCGCCGCGCTCGTGGACTTCCTGCGCGGCTGAGCGCCCGGAGTCCTGCCGAAGCCGGACCGGAGCCCGTGCGGGCCCTGGTCCGGAATGTTCCTGAAAATTCCGGCGCCTACTTCAGCGCGGCGGTGACGATGATCTCGACCTTGTAGTCGGGACTGGCAAGCTTCGCCTCGCCGGTGGCGCGGGCGGGCGTGTGGCCCTGCGGCACCCATTTGTCCCAGACCGAGTTCATCTCGGCGAAGGTCGCCATGTCGGCCAGCCAGATCTGGACCGAGAGGATCCGGGTCTTGTCGGTGCCGGCCTCGGCGAGAATGCGGTCCACCTCGGCCAGGGCCTGTGCGGTCTGCTCCGCGACCGAGCCGCGCGGTTCGCCGAGTTGCCCTGCGACCCAGAGGATGCCGTTGTAGGCCACGGCCTCGGACATGCGGGGGCCGGTGCCGTAGCGGGTGATGTCGGTGTTCATGTCGGTCTCCCTGTTGGCGTCGGGCGGCTGGTTAGCCGGTTCCGGCGCGGAACGGAAGCACCTAGAGGCGGCGGCAGTTGAACTGGTCGCCGGTCGCGCCCGAGATCCAGGTCAGGCCGGTGTCGGTCACGGCGGCAAGGATGATCATGTAGCCGTCGGCGAAGCGCAGCGTGTAGGTGCGGTCCTGCCGGCTGACCGACTGGATCGGGTAGGTCCGGCTGCCGTTGTTGTAGGTGGTGTTGGTGAAGGCGAAGATCTGCACCCCGCAATCCCAGCGGCCGACGAAGGGATAGGGTTCTGAGGGGCTGTCGTCCTCGACACAGGCGGCGAGGGCGAGGCAGAGGGGCAGGGCGAGAAGAGGGCGCGGCATGACAGGCTCCGTTGGCTGTGACGCGAAGGTCAACCGGGTCGGGTGCCCTGTCAATCGCCGGAGTGGAGGGCTGGAGCGGGTGAAGGGAATCGAACCCTCGTCGTAAGCTTGGGAAGCTTCTGCTCTACCATTGAGCTACACCCGCGCAGTGCCCATTTAGCCAGTCCGCGCCGCGAGCGCAAGGCGGCAGATCATGCCGCCCTGCGCTTGCAGCCTGGATCACCCGGCAGGACGGGGGCGGCAGAAGGTGTCGCGCAGGGCGGTCACGATGCTGGCCACCTCTTCCCGCGCCAGGCTGTAAATCACGCTCTTGCCCTCGCGCCGGGTCTGCACGATCCCTTCGGCCCGCAGCCGCATGAGCTGCTGCGAGACGGTGACGGGGCTGGCGCGCAGGGCCTCGGCCAGTTGCGTGACGCTCATCTCGCCATCGACGAGGAGGCAGAGGATCTGCAACCGCCCCTCGTGCGACAGCGACTTCAGAAGCGCCACGGCGCGGCTGGCCTGTTCGGCCGTGCCGCCGAAGCCTTCCAGGATCTCTGCCATCATCCTCTCCTATTCGAAGGCGCAGCCCTTCTTGACCCCGAGCTTGCGGAACACCGCCGCCGCCGGACAGAAGCCGGTGAAGGACGACTGGATCAGGTTCAGGCCGATGAACACGGTGAACCAGACGAAGAGCGGCGAGACATAGGCGGTCAGCAGCACGCTGAGCAGCACCATCACCCCGGCGAAGCGCAGAACGGCGGCATCGAGTGTCATTGGCTTATCCTTTCGTGGTTTCCTTGAGTTTGTCGATCCCCAGCACCTTCAGCGCCAGGCTTTCGTAGAAGGGTTCCGAGGTGCCTTTCCGCAGCTTGCGGATGAAGTATTTCTCGAAGCCCGCCTTGGCCAGATGGACCCATTTGCCCGACGACGACCAGTTGACGTTGCGCGGCGGGATCTGAGGCTGGGCCACGAAGGCGATGCCCCCGTCGCCGAAATCGGCCAGGCAGACGGCGTTCCAGGTGCCGACCGAGTCCGGTTCCTTGCCGCGCACGAGGTTGGCGATGTTGTGGGCGGTCGCCGTCACCATGGATTCGATCATGAACCCGGTCTTCGGCACGCCGCAGGGCACCGGGGTCGGCCCCATCGGCGGGATGGCCACGCAGACGCCCACCGCGAAGATGTTGCGGTATTTCGGGTTCTGCTGATGCTTGTCCACGATGGTGAAGCCGCGCGGGTTGCTGAGCCCCTCGATGCCCGAAACCGCCTTGATGCCGCGGAAGGCTGGCAGCATCATCGAGAAGGCGAAGGGCAGGTCGCGCTCGGCCTTCACCGTGCCGTCCTCGTTCACCTCTTCCACGAACATGTGGCCGTCCTCGACCCGTTTGATCCGGGTGTTGGTCATCCACTTGATGTGCTTCTCGCGCATCTGGCTTTCAAGAAGCCCCTTGGTGTCGCCGACCCCGTCGAGGCCGAGATGGCCGATGTAGGGTTCCGGCGTGACGAAGGTCATCGGCACGCGGTCGCGCACCTTGGCGCGGCGGAGCGCGGTTTCAAGGATGAAGAGGAACTCGTAGGCCGGGCCGAAGCAGCTCGCGCCCTGCGCCGCGCCGATGATGACCGGGCCGGGGTTGGCCACCAGCTTGTCGAACACCGATTTCGCCGCCTCGGCATGGTCGATGTGGCAGACCGACTGGGTGTAACCGCCATGCGGACCGAATCCTTCGATCTCGTCGAAGGCCAATTCCGGCCCGGTGGCGATGACGAGGTAGTCGTAGCTGACGGACTTGCCGTCAACCAGTTCGATCCGGTTCTCCTCGGGATGCAGACGTTCGGCCGCGACGGGGATGAAGTCGATCCCCTTCTTCTTCATCGTGGGGGCGAGGTCCACGGTGATGTCCTCGCGGTCGCGCCAACCGACGGCGATCCAGGGGTTCGAGGGCACGAAGTGATACTTCGGGTCCTTGGTGACGACCGTCACCTTGTCCTCGGGACGCAGCTGGTCCTTCAGCTCGTAGGCCATGATGGCGCCGCCAAGTCCGGCGCCCAGTACGACGACATGTGCCATTTCAGTCTCCTCCTCTGATCAGGCAGTGGTGGCGGGCGCCGTGCTGCCGGATGCCGTCCGGAAGACGCGGTAGATCGCCGGGATGACAAGCACGGTCAGCAG
>JBKBVC010000202.1:0-4674 GCA_046289805.1 Tabrizicola sp. | reverse complement strand
TGGCGGTGGCATCCATCGCGGTGAACAGGAAGATCGCGAGGATCATCAGCGCCACGCCGCGCGTGACTTGGGAAAGGGGGGCGGCGGACATGACGCGGTTCTAGTGGCTGTCACCGGTGCCGGCAAGGGGGGGCGGCCCCGGGCGACGATCCCGAGGCATTGTTCCCTTCCCGGAAACGTGCAGCGGATATCCTTACTTTCCCTCGGGCCAACTTTCGGAATAATGTTGGGACATTCATGACGTTGATTGGAGGGTGAATCATGAGAATTGCTCTCGCAGCGGTGCTGGCTCTTTCGGCGGGCGCGGCGCAGGCAGGCGGGCCCGTCGTTGTCGCCGCGGAACCCCAGGTGGCCGCACCGGCGACGCCCGCGCCGGCAGGCTGGGACTGGACCGGTTTCTACGTGGGGCTCGGCGTCACCTCCGGCAATCTGACTGCCGGATCCGTCGATGACGGCACAAACGGATACGAGGTCCACGCCGGCTATCTGCATGACTTCGGCAGACTGGTAGCCGGGGTCGAAGTCGGGCAATCGAAAGCGGACGTCGATCTGCCTGTCGGTTCAGGGACGGTTCGCGCAACACGGTTCAAGCTGATCGGTGGCGTCGATGCCAATCGTGTGCTGCCCTATGCCTTCGTCGGCGTTTCGGATGTGGAGATCAGCTCGGGTCCGCTCTCGATCTCAGACAGCGTCACCGGTTACGGCATCGGTGCTCGCGTTGCCATCGGCGCAGCGGGCCGCCTGGTCGCCGGCCTTGAATACAGCATCGAGAGCAGCGACGATTTCGCCGGCCCCGGCAATGAGCTGGACTACAAGGAACTGTCCTTGCGGATCGACTATCGCTTCTGAGCAAGCCGGCGGCGCCGCCGCCAGCTTCGCCTAACTGTCCTCGGGCTGGATCAGGGTGATCTCGCCGCTGGCTTCCAGCGTCCGGATCGCGGTGACGATGGCGGTCATCGCCTCTTCGGCCTCTTTTTCCTTGATCCTGCCGCGGGCGGCCATTTCCTCGCGCAGGCCCTGGGCCAGCCGCTGCGAGATGTTGGCCAGGATGAATTCGGCCGCTTCCTCCAGCCCCGGCTTGCCCGTGGCAAAGGCCAGGGCGGCGACCAACTGCGGCTGTTCGACCAGACGGGTGATCCTGGGCGCATCGCGCGGGTTCAGGCGCGCAGGGATATGGGCAAAGGTAAAGATCGCCTTGCGCACCTCGGCGGCAAAGGCGGCATCCTCGGCCTCAAGACCCTGGAGCACCTCTTCGCGGGTCAGCGATGGCGAGACGTTCAGGATCGCCCCCACCCGCTGCACCGGCCCCTGCTCGAAGGCCTTCGGCGGCTGGTTGTCGAGCTCTGCCAGCAGCGCCGCACCGATCCTGCGCACGGTTTCGGGGTCCACGTTTCCGGTCAGCGAAACCGCATAGGCCACCCGCCGCGCTCGTTCGCCCGGCAGCTTGCCCAGAAGCTCGGCCGACTTGGCCACCGGCAATTTCGAGAGCATTACCGCCCCGACCTCGGCCGCCTCGTTCAGCAGGATCGGCAGCAGCCGGTCCGTCGGCAGCGCGTTGATGCGTTCCCACGGGTCGATCTTGGACGAGGCGGTGGACATCCGTCGCAAGCGCTGTGCCGCCGACTGCGAGATGTGGCCGTCCATCATCGACAGCGCCCCCTCGATCCCGCCGGGGAAGGCGAGGCCGACCGATTCCAGTTCTGCGAGGAACTCGGCCACCACCTCGTCCAGCGTGTCGCGGTCCACCAGGCGCATCTGGGCCATCTGCTCGGCCAGGGCGGCCTGCATGTGTTCGGGCAGGGACGCCAGGGGCAGCGCGGTTTCCTGCGACAGCAGAAAGCGCACGATGACCGCCGCCTTCTGCCGCGGGGTCAGCGCGCGGCGGGGCTGAGGGTTGACAGCCACCACCCGGCGTTCCGGGGTAATCCGGGCAAGGGGCACCATATCCTGCGGCATCGCTTCCTCATCGATTCCCGATGGGGCAAGCCTCTCAGCCGCCGGTTAACGCATGCTTGAGGCCGGGCGTCAGCTCGTCGGCTTTTCGACGCAAGCGCCCTTTGCGCTGTCCCAGACCATTCCGGGCAGGCAGCTGGCGGCGCTCTGTTCGCTGTGCTCGCCCCGGCAGCCGGCGGCTGCGGAAAGGCTGGGCACAAGCGAGAAGGCGAGAACGGCGAGAAGGCTGGCTGGTTTCATCGGGTCCTCCGTCTGTTGATGGCGTCTGTCAGGATCGGCAGGTGCAGGTCATTCCGGTCTCGAAGTCACTTGCAGCCGCAGGCTGCTGCCCGGAGGCAAGGCCTGCCGCACCGATCATGCGCGCCGCCCTGCCTTTCCGAGACCAGGGGAAAGGTAGCACGATTGTTTCCGAGGCAAGACCGGAAAAGACGCGACCGACCCGGCAGGGCCGATCACGGTTCCGTCATTCGCCGAAAACCCGGGCGAAGATCGTATCGACGTGCTTGGTGTGGTAGCCGAGGTCGAACTTCTCCTCGATCTCGGCGGGGGAAAGCGCGGCCGTGACCTCGGGGTCGGCCAGAAGCTCGGTCTTGAAGTCGGCGCCCTTCTCCCAGACCTTCATCGCGTTCCGCTGCACCAGCCGGTAGGCATCCTCTCGGCTGACGCCCGCTTGGGTCAGCGCCAGAAGCACGCGCTGGCTCATGACCAGGCCCCTGAACTTGTTGAGGTTCTTCAGCATGTTCTCGGGATAGACCACCAGCTTTTCCACCACCCCTGCCAGGCGATGCAGCGCGAAGTCCAGCGTGATCGTAGTGTCCGGGCCGATCATCCGTTCCACGCTGGAATGGCTGATGTCGCGTTCGTGCCAAAGCGCCACGTTCTCCAGCGCCGGGACCACCGCCATGCGCACGAGCCGCGCAAGGCCGGTCAGGTTCTCGGTCAGGACCGGATTGCGCTTGTGCGGCATGGCCGAACTGCCCTTCTGGCCGGGCGAGAAGAATTCCTCGGCCTCCAGCACCTCGGTGCGCTGCATGTGGCGGATCTCGATCGCGACGTTCTCGATGCTGCTGGCGATCACCCCCAGCGTGGCGAAGAACATTGCGTGCCGGTCGCGCGGGATGACCTGGGTGCTGATCGGTTCGGGCGACAGGCCCAGCATCTTGCAGACATGTTCCTCGACGCGCGGGTCGATGTTGGCGAAGGTGCCGACCGCGCCGGAAATCGCGCCCGTCGCCACCTCTTTCCGCGCGTTTTCCAGACGTTCGCGGTTCCGCTTCATCTCGGCGTAGAAACGGGCGAAGGTCAGGCCCAAGGTGGTGGGCTCGGCATGGATGCCGTGGCTGCGGCCGATGCGGATGGTGTCCTTGTGTTCGTAGGCGCGCGCCTTCAGCGCGGCCAGCACCCGGTCGAGGCCCTTGAGCAGCAGATCGGCGGCGCGCACCAGCTGGATGTTCAGAGTGGTGTCCAGCACGTCCGACGAGGTCATGCCCTGATGGACGAAGCGCGCCTCGTCATGGCCGATGATCTCGGCCAGATGGGTGAGAAAGGCGATCACGTCATGCCTGGTCACCGCCTCGATCTCGTCGATCCGGGCGACGTCGAAAGGCACGTCCCTGGCGCGCCAGACGGCTTCGGCATTCTCCTTCGGGATCACCCCCAGCGCGGCCTGGGCGTCGCAGGCATGGGCCTCGATCTCGAACCAGATGCGAAAGCGGGTTTCCGGGGACCAGATCGCCACCATTTCGGGGCGGGAATAGCGCGGGATCATCGGGCACCTCCGGGCAGCGGCTGTCCGCGCCCCCTTACGCCGCGCAGGATCAGCGCGCAAGGCGTCAGGGAAGGTGTCCGGGGGCGACCCGGCGCCGTGCAGGATCTGCATCCGGCAGATCCGGGGGCAGGGCGGACCCGGCCCGGCAACGGCTCGGTCGGGCGAACCGCTTCGGGCAGCCCGCCCCTGCCGAAATCTCGTCCCGGTCCGGTCCGTAAGAATTCGAACTGTTGCCAAAGGCACAACTCAATTATGCCGCAGTGGGCGGTGTAGAAGGGTGAAGGTTGCGCCGCCGGGCCTGTAGGGTTCCCGCCATGCGGGCAAGGGTGGCGCGGCTTGCAGGACAGGAAGGGACGTCGGGTTCGACGGGCGCGACGAGGCAGGAATGAGTGACGGGAACCGGGCTTGGCAGTGGGTGATCGGGCTGGCCCTTGGGCTGGCGGTCCTGGCCTTGGCAGGAGGCTATCTGGGCTGGCTGCATCCCCTGGGCGACTCGCTCGCCGTCGGGCGAGGTCTGGCCACAGCCGCAATCCTGGTCCTGGCGGTCTTCGCGACCTTTGCGGGGCTGCGCATGGCGGCCTTCGGTGCGATGCTGCTGGCGCTGCTGACCGGGGCGCAGGTGCTGCTGGCCTACACCTGGCCCGGCCTGCCCGGGCGCTATTCCGTCTATCAGAAGAACCTTCTTTACCGGAACGCCGAACTTTCCGCGCTGGAAGCCGACATCCGGGCCGCCAATGCCCAGATCGTGACGCTGCAGGAGGTGTCCGAGCCGAACCTCGCGCTGCTGGCCGCGCTGCGGGACGCCTATCCGCACCAGCAGGTCTGCCCTGGGCGCGTGGTGGGCGGCCCGGCGATCCTGACGCGGCTGACCCCGGTCCCGGGCACGGCCTTCTGCGGCCCCGGGCTTGCGGCGATGCAGGTAGTCGCCGGGCTTGAGGGGCAGGACCGCTTCT
>JBKBVC010000201.1:0-4679 GCA_046289805.1 Tabrizicola sp. | reverse complement strand
TTGTCGGTCGGCACCTCCATGCGGAATTCGACGACCGTGGTGGACAGACCGTCGGTCACGGTCGAGGTCACGCGCTTGGCCCCGGTCAGGCCCGCGACGGCATCCTCGATTTCCTTCGTCACCTGGCTTTCCATCTCGGACGGGGCGGCGCCGGACTGGGCGACCGACACGGCGACCAGCGGCACGTCGATGTTGGGAAAGCGGGTGATGGGCAGGCTGTTGAAGCTTTGCCAGCCCAGCACCATGAACAGGAAGAAGGCCAGAAGCGGCGCGACCGGATTGCGGATCGACCAGGCAGAGAAGTTCATCGCGCCTCTCCTCAGTTGCCGGGGGTGGGGGCGAGGACCGGATTGATCCGGTCGCCCGCGCGCACGAAGGCCCCGGCCTTCAGCACCACATGGTCTCCGGCCTGAAGGCCCGAGAGGATCTCGACCATCCCGCCGTCACGGATGCCGGTGGTGACCGCGATCCGCTCCACCACGCCGTCCCGGACCCGCATGACGCTGGTGCCCTCGGGCGAGGCGCCGATGGCGGTGACCGGGACGGCCAGTCCATCACGTTCGGCGGCGATGATCTCGGCCTCGACGAACATTCCGGTGCGCAGCTCTCCGGCCTTGTCGCTGGCCGGATCGACCGCGATCCGCGCCCGGCCCAGCCGGGTCACCGGGTCGATGGCCGGTTCGACCAGCCGCACCGTGCCGTCCAGCGTGCCCGCCATGCCGACGGCACGCAGGCGCGCCTTCTGGCCTGGGGCAAGGCGCAGGATGTCGGTCTCGGACACATCCGCCCGCAGTTCCAGCGCGGCGTCTCGGACGATGACGAACATCGGCTGCCCGGCTGCCGTGGCAATCGCGCCGATCCTGGCGTTGCGCGCGACGATCTTGCCCGCGACCGGGGCCTTCACCTCGGTCCGCGACAGCATCAGGTCCACGTTCTCCAGCCGTGCCTCGGCCAGCGCCAGTTGCGCGCGCGCAGCTTCCAGCCCTTGCCGCGCCACCGTCACCCGGGCCTTCGCCGCTGTGGCGTTGGTTTGCACCGAGTCCAAGGTCGCCTGCGGGGCGGTGCCGCTCTGCCGCAGCTTCGCGGTCCGCTCGACCACCCGGGCGGCTTCGGCTTCGGCGGCTTCGGCCTCGACCAGCTGCGCTTCGGCCTGGGCGATGGCCGACCGCGCGGCGGCGAGCGAGGCGGCGGCCTCGGTCCGCTGCAACTCAAGCGTTGTGCGCGACAGGACGGCCAGCACCTGACCCTCGGTGACCATGTCGCCCACATCCGCAAGGAGGCTGTCGAGCGGTTGGCCCTCGACCAGGGGCGCGACCTGCACCTCCTCGACCGCGGCGATCAGGCCCGAGGTGATGACCCGGTCGGTCAGAAGGCGCGAGGTCACCTCGGTCACGGTGATCGCCGGCAGGGCGGGGGCGGCGGCAGGGGCCGAGGCCGCCTCGGCTGCGGCGGCGCCTTCGGCAAGGGCGGGCAGAGCGGGGCTGACCAGCGTCAGGGCGGCGGCAAGGATCAGGGAGCAACGCATGGACTTAGCCTTCAGCTTTGTCATTGGAAATCTCGGTCAGGATGCGGTCGATCACCGCCACCACCTGGGCCGCCAGCGCGGGGCTGGCCGGGCCGCATTGGGCGGTGCGCATCGCCATGGCCTTCACCAGCATGACCAGCATCTGGCATTGGCCTTCGTAGCGGCGGCAGGCGTCTTCCATGCTGCGCTCGGTCACGTTGGCGAAGATCGCGCAGAGCAGGCGGGTGATCGTCTCTTCCATCTGCCGCGCCGCCGCGCCGATTTCCGGCTTGCGGATCGCGGCGGCGGTGATCTCGGCCCAGAGCTGGCCATCTTTCAGCCCTTCCTCGTCGAAATGCGCCAGGATCCGGTTGCGCAGGCAGGCCATGGGATTGTCCGAGGTCTGGATCTCGGCGAAATCGGCCTGGATCTCGGCCAGATCGTAGCTGCACATCGCCTCGACGATGGCGGCCTTCGAAGGGAAATAGCGGTAAAAGTTGCCAACGCTCATCCCGGCGGCGCGGGCCAGGTCCTGCATCGAGGCGCCGTCGAACCCCTTTTCGGCAAAGGCCTGCCGGATCAGGCCCAGGATTTCCAGGCTGCGCTCTTCGGAGGATTGCGCGGCTTGCGGCAAGGACGACATGCGGGTGATACCGGGCTTGATGGATCTGGGAATGAACGTTCATTCACGCAGATAGAGAGATTGGCGCGAAGGTCAAGCGGAATTACGGGGCAGGGGGCGGATCGGATCGGTCCGGCTTCACTTTTCCCCGGATTTGGCCCAAGCAGGCGGCAGCGAAGGGGGCGGTCGGCATGGCGACAGGCATCAGTTTCAACGTGACGGCGACGGACGGCGCGGCGCGGACCGGGGTGATCTCGACCCCGAGGGGAGAGATTCGCACCCCCGCCTTCATGCCGGTGGGCACCGCCGGGACGGTGAAGGCGATGTTGCCCGAAAGCGTGGCGGCGACGGGGGCCGACATCCTTCTGGGCAACACCTATCACCTGATGCTGCGCCCGACGGCGGAACGGATCGCGGCCTTGGGCGGGCTGCACCGCTTCATGAACTGGCAAAAGCCGATCCTGACCGATTCGGGAGGCTTTCAGGTCATGTCACTTGGCCCCTTGCGCAAGCTGACCGAAGAGGGGGTGCGGTTTTCCTCGCATCTCGACGGGTCGAAACACATGCTGACACCGGAACGCAGCATGGAGATCCAGCGGCTCCTGGGCTCGGACATCGTGATGTGCTTCGACGAATGCCCGGCCTTGCCTGCGACGGATGCCGAGGTCGCCCGCGCCATGCGCCTGTCGATGCGCTGGGCGCAGCGGTCACGCGATGCCTTCGGCGACCGGCCGGGCCATGCTCTGTTCGGGATCATGCAGGGCGGCGTCACGCGCGAGCTGCGCGAGGAATCGGCCGCGGCGCTGAAGTCCATCGGCTTCGACGGTTATGCCATCGGTGGCCTTGCGGTGGGCGAGGGGCAGGAGGCGATGTTCGGTGTGCTCGACTACGCGCCCGGTTTCCTGCCGGAGGACAAGCCGCGCTACCTGATGGGGGTGGGCAAGCCTGACGACATCGTGGGCGCCGTGGAGCGCGGCATCGACATGATGGACTGCGTGTTGCCCTCCCGGTCGGGTCGCACCGGCCAGGCCTGGACGGCGCGGGGCCAGGTCAACCTGCGCAACGCCCGCCACAGGGACGACCCGCGCCCGCTGGAGGAAGGCTGCCAGTGCCCCGCTTGCCGCGGCTATTCCCGCGCCTATCTGCACCATGTGGTCAAGGCGGACGAGATCATCGGCTCGATGCTGCTGACCTGGCACAACCTGCATTATTACCAGGTGCTGATGCAGGGCCTGCGCGAAGCGATCGCGGGCGGTCGGCTGGCGGCCTTCGTGGCCTCTTTTCACGCCTTGCGCGCCGAGGGCGATATCGAGCCGCTCTGACCGCCGGTTTGTTTCTCGCCTTGCGCCCGTTCACGCAGAGGTTCATTCTGGCGAACCAAACCGGAACTTGAATCCCTCGCCCGGGGACCACAAGTAAGGTCATCTGATGACGGAGCGGGCCGGGTTGCCGATGGTCGGGGCCTCGCATCGCTGCCGCGAACGAAGGAAGACATATGAGCATCCAGAGCTATCCCGTCCTGCCCCTGCGCGATATCGTGGTCTTCCCCCACATGATCGTGCCGCTCTTCGTTGGCCGTGAAAAGTCGGTCCGCGCGCTGGAAGAGGTGATGCAGGACGACAAGCAGATCCTTCTCTCTTCGCAGAAGGACCCGACGGCGGATGACCCGTCCACGGATGGCATTTTCCGCGTCGGCGTGCTGGCCAACGTGTTGCAGCTTCTCAAGCTGCCCGATGGCACCGTGAAGGTGCTGGTCGAGGGCAAGTCGCGCGTGAAGATCACCGGCTTCGTCGACAACCCCTCGTTCTTCGAGGCCACCGTCGAGACACTGGTCGAGACCAAGGGTGACCCGACCGCCGTCGAGGCCCTCGTGCGCGCCGTCAGCGAAGAGTTCGAACGCTACGCCAAGGTCAAGAAGAACATCCCCGAAGAGGCGCTGGCCGCCGTTTCCGACACGCGCGATCCGGCGCGGCTCGCGGACCTGGTTGCCGGCCACCTGGGCGTGGACGTGGCCCAGAAGCAGGCGATCCTCGAAACGCTCGAGATCGCCGAGCGGCTGGAGAAGGTCTATGGTCACATGCAGGGGGAACTTTCCGTCCTGCAGGTCGAGAAGAGGATCAAGAGCCGGGTCAAGACCCAGATGGAGAAGACCCAGCGCGAGTATTACCTGAATGAGCAGATGAAGGCCATTCAGCGCGAACTCGGCGATGGCGAGGACGGCCAGTCCGAGATCAACGAGCTGGAAGAGCGGATCAAGAAGACCAAGCTGTCCAAGGAAGCGCGCGAGAAGGCCGAGGCCGAACTCAAGAAGCTGAAGACGATGTCGCCGATGTCGGCCGAGGCGACGGTGGTGCGCAATTATCTCGACTGGCTTCTGGGCGTGCCCTGGGGCGTGAAGTCCCGCGTCAAGAAGGACCTCGCCGCCGCGCAGAAGGTGCTGGACGCCGACCACTACGGGCTCGAGAAGGTCAAGGAGCGGATCGTCGAATACCTCGCCGTCCAGGCGCGCTCGACCAAGCTGAAGGGGCCGATTCTCTGCCTCGTCGGCCCTCC
>JBKBVC010000200.1:0-4702 GCA_046289805.1 Tabrizicola sp. | reverse complement strand
GCACGGGCCGCCCGGTCCAGGTCACGCCCGCAGGCGCGATGTTCCGCCGCCACGCGCAGGTGATCCTGAACGCCGCCTCCGAAGCGCGCGCCGAACTGGCGATGGCCGACCTCTCCGGCCTGACCACCCTGCGCCTTGGCGTGATCGAGGATTTCGACAGCGACGTGACCCCGCGCCTCCTCTCCAGCCTCGCGCATGACCTGAAGGGCTGCCGCTTCCTCCTCGAAACCGGCGCCAGCCACCGGCTGATGGACCAGCTCGAAGCCCGCGCGCTCGACATCGTCATCGCCGCCGACACCGACCATCCCCCCGAGGACTGGCGCGAGATCCACCCGATCATGGCCGAACCCTTCGTCGCCGTCGCGCCCCCCGACCAAAGGATCGAGGACCTGCCCCTGATCCTCTACACCGCGCGGCACCTGATGGGTCGCCAGATCGCCGCCCATCTGTCGCGTCACGGCCTCAAGCCGGCCCACCGCTTCGAGCTTGACAGCTACGCCGCGATCCTCGCCATGGTCGCGGGCGGCGAGGGCTGGACCATCCTGACCCCGCTCGCTTTGCACCAGGCCCGCGCCTTCCGTGCGCAGGTCGAGGTCCGCCCCCTCCCGCTGCCCGCTCTCTCGCGCACCCTGTCGCTCTCGGCCCGCGCCGGTATCCTGCACGGGATCCCCGCCCAGATCGCCCAACGCCTGAAACCGCTCATCGCCGAGGTAGTGATTACCCCCGCCCTCGCCGCGACCCCTTGGCTCGCCCCGGCGCTGCGCGTCCTCTGACCACTCTCCTGTCCCGGCATTTGCCCTTTTCCCAAATACTCCCGCCGGAG
Source organism: Tabrizicola sp. (assembly GCA_046289805.1). Classification (GTDB taxonomy): domain Bacteria; phylum Pseudomonadota; class Alphaproteobacteria; order Rhodobacterales; family Rhodobacteraceae; genus Tabrizicola. The sequence continues at coordinate 3,879 of JBKBVC010000200.1, read as the reverse complement.
GCTCCGACGCCGCCTCCGGGCCCACGCCACCGCGCCGGGACCGACCGCGCGGCAAGACGCCTCCCCTCCCCCTCCGTGGGGAGGGGATGGGGGTGGGGGCCTGCCGGCCAATCCTTTCAGAATCCTTAACGGAAAAAGCCAAGCCATTGATCAGAAAGGGATCTCAGCTTTTGTCCACCGTGGACAGTCTCAGCCGCGCACTTCAGCCGCCGCCTCGACGATGGCCCGGGCAATGAAGTCCAGCTCGGCCTCGGTCAGCCGGGTCGGCAGGCGCACGTCGCAGGCCCGCATCAGCATGGCCCGCGTCTTCGGCAATTCCGGGACCTCGCCCAGGAACTGCCAGTTCCAGAAGGCCCGCGCATTGCCCTCGCTCAGCCCGAAGACCTGCACGCCGACGCCGCGCGCCTTGGCCGCGGCCTGGAACTCCACCGCCTCGCGGTCGCTCCAGCCGCCGACCAGGTTGAACTGGATCGAATCCGGAGCGCGCTCCTCCGGTCCCAGGGCCTCGGGCACTGCCAGATGCGCCGAACGGTTCAGCGCCGCCGCCACCCTGTCATGCCCGGCGCGCCCCTTGGCCACCCGCTCCGCCACCAGCGGCAATTGCGGCCGGATCACCGCCGCCGACAGGTTCTGCATGCGCAGATTGTAAAGTGGCAGGCGGTTCTGCCAGTGCGCACAGGAATTGGTCAGGCCGGGATGCTTCTTCCAGTTGGTCTCGTAGGCCCCCGACATGATGATGGCCTTCGCCGCGATCTCGGAATCGTCGGTGATCAGGATCCCGCCCTCGCCCGCATTGACCAGCTTGTAGGACTGGAAGCTGAAACAGCCCACCTTGCCGATCGTGCCGATGTTGCGCCCGCCCCAGACCGTGCCCAAGGAATGCGCCGCGTCCTCGATCACCGGCACGCCCGCCGCATCGCAGAGCGCCATGATCGCATCCATGTCGGACGTATGGCCGCGCATGTGGCTGATCATCACCGCATCCGCGCCCGGCAGCTTGGCGGCGAAATCCGCCATGTCCACGCGGTAGTTATCGCCCACTTCGACCAGCACCGGCACGCAGTCGGCATGCACCACCGACGACGGCACCGCAGCGAAGGTGAAGGCCGGGATCAGCACCTTCGCCCCCCTGGGCAGGTCCAGCGCCTTCAAGGACAGGAACAGCGCCGCCGAACAGGACGACACCGCCAGCGCATAACGCGCGCCCAGAAGCTCGGCGAACTCCTGCTCCAGCAGGGCCACCGGCGCATCCGAGGGCGCAGTATAGCGGAACAGGTCGCCCGAGCTCAGCAGCCGGTCGATCTCGGCCCGCGCGGCCTCGGGGATCGGCTCGGCGTCATAGACATTGGGGGCGATGGTCTGACCGTCGGGGGCCATTCGTGCACCTTTTCTTAATCGCGCATTAAGAAAAGGTTTAAACCCGGCTTCGATCACATGCCAGTGACAAAAACCGGGGCCTGCGGCTTTCCGCCTAGATCTTCAGGGCCGCCCGGGCCGCGACCATGGATATTGCGGTCTCAAGCTCGTGCCAGGCGGTGCGGGCCATGGACCGGAACACCATGATCTCGAAGGCATGATCCCCGGTGCGCAGGATCACCGCGTTCATATGATTCACCTGTGTGCGCAGTGCGGTGCCTACCGGGCAGACCGGCAGCCGCAGATCGACCGGCACCAGCCGCGCCAGCACCTCGACCGAGGCCGCGCCGGCCAGCGACAGGACCGTCCAGCCGTCGGTCTGGTCGGTCACGGCCGCACCCTCGATCGCGGGCGGGGCGACGCCGATCAGGAAGGCCTGCTCGCGCCCGGTCCACACGATCCGCGCCCCCTTCTTCTCGGCAAAGCTGTTCGGCGCGGGCATGGCCAGGCCCAGCGTCTTCAACCCTTTCGCCGCCAGCTTCGCCCCGCCGGGGAACAGCGCGATCGAGATGATCGGCCCGACCTCGACCTCGGCCAGGGTCACGCCGCCAAGCGTCAGGGAGCGCCCTTCCAGGGCGGATTTCGCGATCAGTTCAGGCACGCAGCTTCTCCCCTTCCGGATCGTGGAACACTGGGGGGCAGACCTCGCAGATCACGTCGAGGCCCCGCAGGTGATCGACCAGCCGCACCTTCTCACCATGCCGGGCGCGGCCGTCCTTCAGGAAACCCAGCCCCAGCCAGGCGCCGATGGTGGGCGACCAGCAGACGCTGGTGACATAGCCTTGGTCCGTCTCGCGGTGGATCTCGGCCCCCGGCACGAAGAGATGCGCCCCCGCGCTGATCGGCGCGCTGGCCTTCAGGCCGACCAGCTGCTCGCGTTCCGGCCCCCAGAGGCCGGGACGCTGCGCCGCCGCCTTGCCGATGCAGTCCTTCTTCGCGCTGATCATCTTCTCCATGCCGATGTCATGCGCGGTGACGCGGCCGTGGATCTCGGCATGGGTTATGAAGCCCTTCTCGATCCTGAGCACGTTCAGCGCCTCCATCCCGTAGGGTCCGCCGCCCATGGTCTCGGCCCGCGCCACCAGATCGCGGAACAGCGCCTCGCCATAGCGGGTGGGCACAGCCAGCTCATACCCCTCCTCGCCGCTGAACGAGATGCGGAAGAGCCGCCCCTCCACCCCGCCGACGCGGACGGGTGCCACCCCCATGAAGGGCAGATCGACCGGCTCTTCCAGGAAGGACTGCACCAGCGCCCGCGCCTTCGGCCCCGCCACGGCGAACTGCGCCCAGCTTTCGGTGACGCTGATGAAGCGCACCTGCCAGTCCGCGCAGAAGGCCTGATGCACGAAATCCAGATGCCGCATCACCAGTCCCGCCGCGGCGGTGGTCGTGGTCATCAGGTAATGATCCTCGCCAAGCCGGGCGCTGGTCCCGTCGTCCAGCACATGGCCGTCCTCGCGCAGCATCAGCCCGTAACGGACCCGGCCCACCGGCAGGGTCGAGAAGGTGTTCGTATAGACGAAGTCGAGGAACCTTCCGGCGTCCTTCCCCTGGATGTCGATCTTGCCCAGCGTGGACACATCAGCCATCCCCACCGCCTCGCGCACCATCGCGACCTCGCGGTCGCAGGCCTCGCGCCAGGTGGTCTCGCCCGGTTTCGGGAAATAGGACGGCCGGTACCAGAGCCCCGCCTCGATCATCGGCGCATGCCGGTCGCGGCTCGCCTGGTCGCTGGTCAGGAAGCGTTGCGGCGCGAAGCCTTCGGCCCGGCCCCCTGCCCCCATCGCGGCGATCGACACCGGCGTGTAGGGCGGGCGGAAGGTCGTGGTCCCGGTCTCGGGGATACCGCGCCCCGTCGCATCGGCCAGGACCGCCAGAGCCGCCACGTTGGAATTCTTCCCCTGATCCGGCGCCATGCCTTGCGTCGTGTAGCGCTTCATGTGCTCGACCGACCGGAAGCCCTCCTGCGCGGCCAGCTTCACGTCCTTGGTCGTCACGTCATTGGCAAAGTCGAGCCAGGCCCGCCCCTTGCCCTCGACCGCCCAGAGCGCGCGGACCGCATAGGGCGCGTCCTCGGCCTGCGGAACCTCGATCTGCACCTTGCGGCCCAGCGCGGCGACGATCTTCTGCGCCGCCGCGTGACCGGTGACCAGCGCGCCATGGGTGGACATGCTGCCGTTCGCCGCCCCCACCGCGACCAGGCCGGGCACCGCACCCTCCATCGGCACGAAGGCCGCCAGATCTTCGTCCCAGCGGGGCCGGCCGTTCATGTGGCAGGTCAGATGCAGCGTCGGATTCCAGCCGCCCGACATGGCCAGGCAGTCCGTCTCGATCTGCAACACATCCCCGCCCTTGCGCACCTGGATGCCCGCCAGCCCCAGCCGCCCCCAGCTGCCCACCACCTCTGCGCCCAGATGCACCGGGCAGTCCTCCACCGCCGAGGCATCGGGCCTGGGGTCGATG
>JBKBVC010000199.1:0-4703 GCA_046289805.1 Tabrizicola sp. | reverse complement strand
TCCTGAAGGTCGGCAGGCAGCGGGATTTCGCCCGGAAGCCGGTCCACCGAGTCGCAGGTCGGTCCGAACACGATGCGGGGAATCGCCTCGCCCGTGCGCCTTTCGCCAGTGGGCGACAGCACCTCGATGCGGTCGATCACGCCGATCATCGGCAGTTCGGTCAGAGAGCCATAGACCCCGTCGTTCAGGAAGACATGGGTCCCGTCGCGCAGCGCCTTGACACGGGCGGCCAGCGCGAAGGCGTCGCCGCAAAGCGCCCGGCCCGGCTCGCAGACCAGCGCGGGACGATCGGCACCGAAGGCCTCGGACGTCACCCGGTCGATCAGCCGGAAGGTCTCTTCCAGCTGCGGCACCACCGCCGACAGCCGGTGCGAGGGGAAGCCACCGCCCACGTTCAGCCGCGCGATCTTCACGCCCGCGCCCCTCGCAATGTTCGCAGCCTCACGGATGTAGGACTCCCAGGCGTGGGGATCTATGCACTGGGTGCCCGGGTGGAAGGTGATCGAGGGTATGTAGCCCGCCTCGGCCACGGTTTTCAGCAGCTCGGTCGCCAGTTCCACCGTTGCGCCGAACTTGGCGCCGAAGTTGTAGGCGGCGCCCGCCACCGGCAGCTTGAAGCGCACGCTGATCTCGGTGCCCTCGACCGGGACCATCTCGATCAGCTTGGCCAGTTCGGATTGGGAATCGACGCTGTAGGACTTCACGCCTCGCGTCACCGCATGGGCGATCTCGTGCCGTGCGCGCACCGGGTTGTTGTAGTGGATCGCCGCGTCCGGGGCGAGGCGGCGGATCAGGTCGATCTCGAAGGGCGAGGCACAGTCGAAGCCGCGCACGCCCGCCGCCGCCAGATTCTCGATCATCTCCTCGCCGGGGTTCGACTTCACGGCATAGGTCACCATGCCCGGAAAGCCGTCGATGAACCGGCGCGCCGCAACTTGCGCGGCCGAGGGCGCGAAGAACAGCACGGGGTTTTCCGGCGCCTGCTTCTTCAGAAAGTCAGTGGGGTTGGTCCAGATTGTCTTGGAGAGTCCCATCGGCGTATTTCCCTTTGCCAACAAGACGCTTCGCCCTTCGCCCCGTGCAGCTGTGGGACCGGGCACCAGCGTGGTTTCAAGTGAACCAGGCCAGGTGCGTATGAGCCGCCCTTTTCCTGCAATCGAGGATGCCGCATATGGGTTACAACTTCACCGAACAAAACTATATAAATGCGCGCTTTTGTAGTTATAATGACGAAAATGGTGGCAGATTGCATGGACGAACTGGATCGAAGCATCATCGGGCAGCTCTCCGCCGACGCGCGGGTTTCCGTGGCGACTTTAAGCCGCCGGTTGAAGGTCGCCCGCTCGACGATCCAGGCGCGGCTGGAACGGCTGGAGACCTCGGGCGTGATCGCCGGCTACACGCTGAGGCTGGGCGAGGCGGCACGGGAAGGGCGGCTGCGCGCCTCGGTCCTGCTGACGATCGAGCCTCGGTCGCAAGCCGCGGTTCTGGCGCGATTGAAGTCGATTGCCGAGATCGAGCGGGTCTTCACCACCTCCGGCCGCTTCGACTTTCTTGTGCAGGTCGCCTGCCCCAACACGCAGGTGCTCGATTCGGTGCTGGACCAGATCGGCGCGATGCCCGGGGTACGGGCCTCCGAAAGCCTGATCCACCTGTCCACCAAGATCGACCGGGCGGTGTAGGGGCGGTGGGCGCGTCGCCCACCCTACAGGCCGAGCGCCCGGAACACCTTCGGCAGTTGCTCCGGCAGGTCCTCGGCGATCAGCCCCGGCCCGAAGCTTAGGGCACATTCCACATGCAGCCAGGCCCCGGTGCAGGCGGCGTCGAAGGGGGTGAACCCGCGCGCCAAGAGGCCAGTGATGAAGCCTGCGAGCACATCGCCTGAGCCTGCGGTGGCCAGCCAGGGCGCGGCGCGGTCGTAATGGGCCGAGTTGATGGCGCAGCGCCCCGTGGGGTCAGCGATCACCGTGTCGGGCCCCTTGTAGAGGACCACGCAACCCGCACGTCTTGCCGCCTCCCGCGTGGCATCGACCTTGGAATAGGCAGGGCCATTGGTCGCGGGAGCCGCCAGCTTCTCGGCGATGTCGGGGAAGAGCCGGGCGAACTCTCCGGCATGGGGGGTCAGGACGCAGCCTTCGTGGAGCGCGGCGAAGAGGTCGGGGTTCCGGGACAGTATGGTGAGGGCGTCGGCGTCGAGGGCCACCGGCCGCTTAGTAGGATGGGGTTCCACCCCACCTTTCGCCGCGTCGGTGGGGTGGAACCCCACCCTACCCAAGGCCACCCCAACCAACTCCCGCCCCCGCGCATCAAGCCCCAACCCCGGCCCAATACACAGCGCGTTGATCCGCGGGTCCGCCAGCGCCTCCTCCAGCGCCAGCCCATCCGCCACGCCCCGCAGCATCACCGCATCCAAACGAGCGGCGTTCTCGGGAATTGCCTCCGGCGGACAGCCCACCGTCACCACTCCCGCCCCGATCCGCAGCGCCCCCCGCGCCGCCAACCGCGCCGCCCCGCCGCGACCGGAGGGGCCGGAAAGGATCAGGGCGTGGCCGTAGCTGTATTTGTGTCCAAATGACCGCTTGCGCAGCGCCCCGCTGGGCCTTGCCAGCTCGAGACGGTGCAGATAGCCACTTTCCCGAAAATCGCGGCGTCGCCAGACCTCGCCGATCCCCAGATCGACCACACTCAACCGACCGCAGACTTCTGGCCCCCGGTCCAGAAAGTGACCCGGCTTCGGCGCGTGGAAGGTGACAGTCAGGCTCGCCGGAAGGATGTCGGCATGTAGGGCGCCGGTCTCGCTTGACAGTCCGGAGGGCAGATCTACCGCAACAATGCGCGGCCCATCTGCTTCGTCTTCGTTGAACCATGCATCGCGGAGCGGGCGCAGGATGGTCTCGTCAACCGCGCGCGACAGCCCGATGCCAAAGATGCTGTCCACGACAAGCGCGCAGCCTCGATAGTATCCCGACGGACAGTCTGCCAGCCGTCCGACCCCCGCAATTCCCCTCCACCGCTCATAATTCACCCGCGCGTCTGGCGGCAGCCTCGAAGGGTCGCCGTAGAGGAAGACCTCCACCTCCCAGCCCCACTCCTTCAACAGCCGCGCGACGACGAACCCGTCGCCGCCATTGTTGCCGGGGCCGCAGAGGACCACCGCCCGGTGCGAGGTCGCCTTCAGCTCCGGCCATTCCTCGAAGATCGCCTCGACCACGCCCTTTCCTGCACGTTCCATCAGCTCCAGGCCCGTGACCTCACCGGATGCAATCGCCGCCTGCTCGATGGCCCGCATCTGTGCAGCGGTCAGGAGTTCGGTCATTTCTTGCTCACCACAGTTTTCAAACTGCCCACATTAAGGGCGTGTTGCACAATTTTTGGTCGTAACCCGAGGATTCCTCCGGTGCCGCGCAGCAAGAAAACCCTGTCACATTGTCCCCCTCGCGGGGAAGTGGTCAGAGGAGCAAGGACGTAGCGGGGGAGGCCTGCCCATGAAGAAAGTCGAAGCGATCATCAAGCCGTTCAAGCTTGACGAGGTGAAAGAGGCGCTTCAGGAGGCGGGCATCCAGGGTCTTTCGGTGACCGAGGTCAAGGGCTTCGGCCGGCAGAAGGGCCATACGGAGCTGTATCGCGGCGCCGAATATGTCGTGGACTTCCTGCCCAAGGTGAAGATCGAGGTCGTGCTGACCGACGACATGGTCGATACCGCCGTCCAGGCGATCATCGCCGCCGCGCGCACCGACAAGATCGGCGACGGCAAGATCTTCGTCACCCCCGTGGAACAAGCCATCCGCATCCGCACCGGCGAAACCGGCGACGATGCTGTCTGAACCGGGTTCCTGATCTTCGCGAGACAGATCAGATCCCCCAACATCAACCCCAAACCGAAAGGCAGTCAGATGAGCGCCGTTGCCAAGGCTCTGAAACTGATGAAGGACGAGGAAGTCGAATACGTCGACATCCGCTTTACCGATCCGAAGGGCAAGCTCCAGCACGTGACGCTGGTGGCTGACCTCGTGGACGAGGATTTCTTCGAGGAAGGCTTCATGTTCGACGGTTCGTCGATCGCGGGCTGGAAGTCGATCGACCAGTCCGACATGAAGCTGATCCCGGATGCGGCCTCGGTCTACATCGACCCGTTCTACGCCGAAAAGACCATGGCGGTGCATTGCAACGTCGTGGAACCCGACACCGGCGAGGCCTACAGCCGCTGCCCGCGCCAGACCGCGCTGAAGGCGGAAGCCTACCTGAAATCTTCGGGCATCGGTGACGCGGCCTATTTCGGCCCCGAGGCCGAATTCTTCATCTTCGACGACGTGCGCTACTCGGTGACCCCCCGCAAGGTGGCCTACGAGATCGACGCCGAGGCCGCCGCCTGGAACACCGACACCGTGACCGAGGGCGGCAACTACGGCCACCGCGCGGGCCACAAGGGCGGCTATTTCCCGGTCAACCCGATCGACGAGGCTCAGGACATCCGCAGCGAGATGCTCTCGACCATGAAGCGGATGGGCATGAAGGTGGACAAGCACCACCACGAGGTCGCGACCTGCCAGCACGAGCTGGGGATGGTCTTCGGCGGGCTGGTCGAACAGGCCGACAACATCCAGAAATACAAGTACGTCATCCACAACGTGGCCCATGCCTACGGCAAGACCGTGACCTTCATGCCGAAGCCGATGAAGGGCGACAACGGCTCGGGGATGCAC
>JBKBVC010000198.1:0-4719 GCA_046289805.1 Tabrizicola sp. | reverse complement strand
GGGCGTCGCCTGGGCGAACCTCTCCGTCGCCAATGCGTCGATCGAGGCCTCTGACCTGCAGATCCGCGCGGCGCAGGCCGCCTTCGATGGCGTGCGCGAAGAGGCGGCCGCGGGCACCCGCACGACGCTGGACGTGCTGAACGCCGAACAGGAGCTGCTCGACGCCCGCAATGCCCGGCTGGAAGCCGAGGCACAGCGCTATGTCGCGGTCTATCAGGTGCTGGCCACGATGGGTCTCCTGACGGTCGATCACCTGAAACTGGGCATCCCGACCTATGATCCCGAGGCCTATTACGGCGCCGTCAAGAAGGCGCCCGCGCACAGCGCGCAGGGCAAGAAGCTGGACCGGATTCTGGAAAAGATCGGGAACTGATCGCGCCGCCCTGGCGACAATCCGCGTTTTCTGTTGCTATTCGCGGGGTTGTGGCGCTAAGTTGAGACCGTGAGCACGCAAGCGAGCGGATGTTCCCAATGGTTGGCCCCCTAAGCTCGGAAGAGATCGAGGATGTCGTTTCCTCCGTGCGCCGCCTGGTGTCGAACGAGCTGCGGCCGCGGACGCTCAGCCGGGATCCCGCTGCCGATCGCCTTCTGTTGACCGCGGCCCTGCGCGTGGTCCCGGACTCCAGTCCGCTGGCGCCACTCGTGCTGGACGCTCCTCTGGTCGAGGCCACGATCGTCGCGGCAGACCTGTCCGTGAATGTCGCCGCAGTCGAGGAGGGCGCCCCGCCGCCCGGCGATACCTCTGCACCAGTGCCGGAGGCGGCGTCGGGTGTTACCGTCGGCGGGCCGACGGTCGTTGCCGCTGAACCTGTCGCAGAGATCGAACCGGACCTGACGCCGATCCCGCTGGACACGGAGGAGAAGCGCGAGCCTGCCGCCGAACCGCTTGCCGAAGCGCCGGATGAGGCTGCTGCCGCCGAAGGCACTGGGCAGGATGACCGCCTGGAGGCGGACGAGGCGGTCTGGGAGAGCGGCCTATGGGTCGAACCGGCCCCAGCTTCCCTTGGCGAGGTTGCGCTGGCCGCGGAAGAGGCCGAGGTCCTGATCGGCTCGGCGGGCGGCGAATTCCCGGCTGATGGGGGGGAAGCGGAAGCTGCTCTCCCGCGCGACGGGGGCGAGGCGGAGAAGGCCGGGACCGGGGTGGATGAGCCGGTCCCCTTCGTGTCGGTCCACCGCCGGGCCGAGCAGACGGCTGGGCACGACGCAGCGGCCGCACCGCACGAGGTGTCCGGTCAGCCGGGCGGTGCTGCGGGCAACATGGCCGCGCCGGGGCCCGCGCCGACCGAATTCGTGGATGTCGATGGCATGCCCTTGGCCGTTCTGGACGAGGCGGCCCTGCAAGAGATCGTCCGCCAGACGCTGCGCGCCGAACTTCAGGGCGAACTGGGCGAACGGATCACCCGCAACATCCGCAAGCTGGTCCGTGCCGAGATCAACCGTGCCTTTGTGGCCCGCGATCTGGACTGACCGCTGATCTGCAAACGAAAACGCGCGCCCTTGCGGACGCGCGTCTGACAGCGGAGCCTGTCTGGCTCAGGCGGCTTCGGCCTGGTCCAGCTCGAGGGCGTGGCGGCGTTCCGATTCCTCGCGGCTCAGCGCGACCGAGGTGCGCACGCCCTTCGCGACGAACTCCATCAGCCCCTTCACCACGCGCTCGTTCGGGTCGATCCCGGCGCAGGACAGCACTTCGCGACCATCGCGCGAGCGTGCCCAGCGGGCGATCTGGTCCGGTCCGTTGCCGTACTTCTTGTCATCGGCAATGGCATCGTCCAGGGCCGCCAGAACAACGGCGGCAAAGAGTTTGCGTGCGCGCTGGCCCTGCTCGAAGTTAAAGGCCGTGCTGTCGATAGTGTCACGCATGATCGATTCCTTTGTTCTTGCTCTTGTGTTTCGCGGCGTTCGGGGGTTCTAACGGTTTGGAGACGATTCGGGGGCTTCCGGTTTGGAATGACGGCCATGCAGAAAATGCATAGGTCGAGCGAGCAGCATCATCATCTAGTCGGTCCCTATGGGGACCGATAACGAGATTTAGGGGCGGGTCGCAGCATTTCAACCTCTGGCAAGGATTTTATTGCATGACCGCGCGGTGGCGGGGTCAGGCAAGCGTCACCCTCGCCGGACCTGCCGCAAGGGCACCCTCGGCGCGGTCGAGGCGCAGATGGGCGATTCCGGCGCCGCCGGCCTGGGTGAAGAGCCGCCCCACCGCTCTGCCGTCCCGGTCGGTGATTTCGGTTCCGACCGGTGCCGCGCCCTCGACGCTGACACGGACCAGTCCCTTGCGCAGTTCGGTCTTGTGCTTCATCCGCGCGGTGACTTCCTGGCCGACATAGCAGCCCTTGCGGAAATCCACCCCATGCAGGCGTTCGAAGCCCGCCTCGAGGATATAGCTGTCCTCTGGCACCAGTTCGATCCCGCTTTCCGGGATGACATGCTCCACCCGGATCCGGTTCCAGTCGATCGCCGGATCGCTGCCGGGAGCCTCCGACCACGTCCGCCAGCCCAGGGCCGGATGGCGCGGGTCGGGCAGGGCGCCCTCGGGCGGCGCCCCAAGTCCGCGCAGGACATGCAGGGCCGTGGGCGAGATCTGCACATCGGCGCGCAGCCGGTACAGGGTCAGGCGGCGCAGCGTGTCGGCGGCCAGCGAAGTGGCGATGTCGATCAGGAGCATCCCATCCGGCCGGCGGATCACGAAGAAATCCGCCAGATACTTGCCCTGCGGGGTCAGCAACGCGCACCAGACGATGCCGGGGCCTGTCTCCAGCGGCCGCAGGTCGTTCGTCACCAGGCCTTGCAGGAACCGCAGGGCGTCCTTGCCGGTCAGCATCCAGACGGTGCGGTCGGGGGCGGTCTCTCCTTGCGTCATGGCCGCAAGAGTAGGCTGCCAATGCGAAGGGCGGAAGGGTCAGTCACGCAGTTGTGCCTCCTGCAACTGCGCGTAAAGGCCGCCACGCGCCATCAGACTGTCGTGGGTACCTTCCTCGACCAGCCGGCCGCGGTCGAGAACCACGATCTTGTCCGCCCCCTGCACCGTGGACAGCCGGTGCGCGATGACCAGCGTTGTCCGCCCGGACCGCGCGCGCGCCAGCGCCTGCGACACCGCCGCCTCGGTGCGGGTGTCAAGCGCCGAGGTCGCCTCGTCCAGCAACAGCACCGGCGCATCCGCCAGGAGAGCGCGCGCAATGGCGATGCGCTGCCGCTGCCCGCCGGACAGTGCCGAGCCGCGCGTGCCCGCCGGCGTGTCCAACCCCTGCGGCAGCGATGCAGCGAAGGCGGTGACCTCCGCATCCGCCAGCGCCTGTTCCAGCCGCGTCCGGTCGATGCCCTCGCGGCCTAGAAGCAGGTTTTCGCGCAGCGTCTCGTCGAACAGCGAGGCATCCTGCGAGACCGAGGCCAGCAGCGCCCGCTGGTCGAACAGGCTCATCTCCTGCACATCGACGCCGCCGATCAGGATGCGACCGGCCTGTGGCTCGATCAGGGCCGAGATCAGCTGGAACACCGTGGACTTGCCCGCTCCCGAGGCGCCGACCAGCGCGGTCACCTTGCCGGCCTCGGCGGTAAAGCTCAGCCCGTCCAGGACGGGGCGGTCGGGATAGGTGAAATGCACATCCTCGAAACGGATTTCGGGGGCGCCCGGCGGGGGCAGGATTCGGCTCACCGCCGGGCGGCGGGTTTCGGGCCGCGTGTCGAACAGGGTGTAGATGCGGGCAAGGCTCGCCTCGGCCACCTGCCATTGCCCGGCGAGGTCGCTCAGCCGCCGGATCGGCTGGAAGGTCAGCGCCATCGCGGTGAAGAAGGACATGAACTCGCCCGTGGTGCGGTTGCCTGCCGCGACCTCGCTGCCGCCCAGCATCAGGACGGCAAAGAAGCCAAGCCCGGTGATGACATCGACCAGCGCCGGCATCGCCGCACGACCGACCGCGGTCTTGATCTCGGCCCGGCGGATCGTGTCGATGATCCGCTGGAAGCGGCCGGACTGATAGGCTTCCATCCGGTTCAGCTTGACCGCCTGGATGCCGTGAAAGATCTCGTCCAGCCGCGTTGCGCGCAGGCCGGACTGCTGGCGGGTCAGCATGGCCTTGCGCCAGAGATAGCGGCGCAGCACGACCGCCGGGACCAGCAGCAGCGGCGTGCCGATCAGCGCGGCCGCCGTCCAGACCGGGTCGATCGTGATGGCGACCACGAACAGACCGACCAGCGAAACCACATCGCGCCCGACGCCGCCGATCACCAGCACCGCCGCGCCCTGGGCGGCCATGGTGTCGCCCTGCACACGCTCGATCAGCATCCCCGGTGCGTGCGACTGGTAGAAGCCCGCGTCCAGCGTCAGCAGGTGCCGCACCAGATCCACCTGCATCGCCCCCGCTGCCGTCTGGTTCACCTTCGCCAGCAGCCAGCGCCCGACGACCGAGGTCACCGCGCGCAGCAGGAACAACCCCAGGATTGCCCCGCCAACCCAGAGCAGCAGGCCCGATCCGCCGGGGGCAAAGACCTCGTCGAACAGCGGCTTCAGCATCCAGGACAGAAGGCCCAACGTGGACCCCTCGACCATCATCACCAGGAAAGCCAGCGCCATCAGCGGCAGATGCGGGCGCAGATAGTCGCGCCAGAACCGGCCGAACAGCTGGCGAGAGGTATAGGCGCGTTCGGTTTGCAACGGCAGGACCGCCTTCCATTGGATCAGGCGGGGTTTACCGGGAAAGCCGCTCCGCCTCAAGCGGC
>JBKBVC010000197.1:0-4743 GCA_046289805.1 Tabrizicola sp. | reverse complement strand
CCAGCGCCTGCATCAGATAGCCATGCGCCGCCGACCAGGGGTCGATCAGATGCTCGCCCGGCACGCGGAAGCCGGCCAGAACCCGGTCAGAAAGCGCAGGCTCCAGCGCCCGCGCCTCGGCCGCCGTGACCGGGTGGATGTCCGTCACCCCGTTCGCCAATGCCTGATCCATCAGCGCCGGCAGGCCCGCGACCTCATCCTCGGTCCAGGCCAGCACCATGGCGCCCGCCCGCACCAAGGGCAGGCCCAGCCTTTCGCGGATCTCGTGATAAAGCGAGTAACCCTCGCGGATGCAGGCCAGTTCCAGGCTGCCCTCGGGCGCGTCGAATCCGGTGTGCAGAATCGCGCTGTTGCCCTTCGAGGCGCCGTCGAGCACATCGACCGCCTTCTCCAGAACAACAACACGGGCGCCTGCCAGCGTGAAGGCGCGGGCGAGCGCACAGCCGACGACCCCGGCGCCGATCACCGCCACATCATATCCGGGAAGGGAGGCGCTCACGGAGTTCCCCAGAAGTCGGCTGTGCATTTCAACAGGAATTGACTGTTCGGTCATTCCTGTCAAGCTGGCGCACAAGGCAGCGCGGATTTTTTCACCGTCCGGTCAAGAAATCTGTTGACCTGAGCGGTCCGGCTTGGTCGGCTGCCGTGTGGGGAAGGTCATGAAGCCGAACGAACGACAGCCTCAGATCGAGGCGATCATCCGGCGCGAAGGGGAAGTCTCGGTCGAGATGCTGGCAGCTCGCTTCGACGTTTCGGCCGAAACGATCCGGCGCGACCTGGGCCTTCTGGCCGAGCGCGGCCGGATCCAGAAGGTGCATGGCGGGGCGCGACGGCCGATGCTGGTGGTCGAGCCCAGCCATGGCGAGCGCGAGATCGCCTCGGCGGCCGAGAAGGCGATGATCGGCCGCAGGCTTGCGGATGCGGTGGCGCCCGGCGAGACGCTGTTCATCGACACAGGATCGACCACGCTGGCGGCGGCGCCGGCGCTGGCGGCGGTGCCCGGGCTGACGGTGATCACCAATTCCTGCCGCCTGGCCGAGCGGCTGGCGCAGGCGGGGTCGGATGCGGCGATCCATCTGTTGGGTGGGCGCTACGGGGCCGACAATGCCCAGACCATCGGCGGCACGACACTTGAGCAGATCGCCCAGTTCCGCGCCGACCGGGCGGTGCTGACGGTGGCGGCGGTCGATCCTGCGGTGGGGGCGATGGATGCAAGTCTTGACGAATCCCAGATCGCCCGGGCCATGATCCGCCACGCCCGGACGGTCACGCTGCTTGCCGATGCCACGAAATTCGGCCGACATGCGGCCTTTGCCGTCTGCGGCATGGAAGAGGTCGATCTCGTGATCAGCGACGGTCGGCTGGACAAGGCGCACAGAGAGGCGCTGCGAGACAAGGGAGTGGAACTGTGGATCTGATCCAAATGCCGGGTGCGAAATGCCGCATCTGATCCGGGCCTATGTGCGGATCGTCGACAGGGTCTCGGACTATGTCGGCTATCTGGCCGCGTCACTGATCTTCTTCATGGGCGGGACGCTTCTGCTGGACGCGGTCACGCGCAACGTGCTGAACATCCCCGTCCACTGGGCGATCGAGCTGACCCAGTTCACGCTGGCGGCTTATTACTTCATGGGCGGGCCGATCACGCTGAAGAACAACGACCATGTGCGGATGGACCTGTGGTACGCAAACCTGTCGGACCGCGGCAAGGCGAAGCTGGACCTGATCACCGTCTGGTGCATGATCTTCTACCTCGGCGTGATGCTCGTCGGGTCGATCTCGTCGCTGCAATACGCCATCCAGACCAACGAACGGCGGTTCTCGATGTGGAACCCCTCGGTCATCCCGATCAAGGCGCTTCTGACCGTCTGCCTCGTCCTCATGCTGCTCCAGGCCTTCGCGCTGGTGTTCAAGCACATCGCGACCCTGCGTGGAAAGCCGCTCTGACATGTCCTACGAACTGATCGCGCTTCTGATGTTCGCCACCATGGCGCTGCTGCTGGTCACGGGCCAGCGGGTCTTTGCCGCCATCGGTTTCGTCGCGGCCGGTGCCTCGCTGCTTCTCTACGGCAACGGCGCCATCGAACTGCCCTACAACCAGGTGTTCAAGCTGTTCAACTGGTACGCCATGCTGACGCTGCCCATGTTCATCTACATGGGCTATATCCTGGCGGAATCCGGGATCGCCGAAGACCTCTACAAGATGATGCATGTCTGGTTCGGCCGCCTGCCGGGGGGCCTGGCCGTCGGCACGATCCTGGTGATGGTCATCATCTCGGCGATGAACGGGCTTTCGGTAGCGGGCATGGCCATCGGCGCGACCATCGCCCTGCCGGAAATGCTGCGGCGCGGCTACGACAAGGTGCTGATTTCCGGCGTGGTGCAGGGCGGCTCTTCCCTTGGCATCCTGATTCCGCCCTCGGTGGTTCTGGTCCTCTACGGCATGATCGCGCGCCAGCCGGTGTCGAAGCTGTGGTTCGCGGGCCTGGTGCCGGGTCTCATCATGGCGGCGATGTTCGTCGCGTACATCATGATCCGCGCCAGGCTGAACCCCAAGCTCGCGCCGCCGGTCCCGGAGGAAGAGTTGAAGATGCCCTTGGGCCAGAAGCTGGCCTTGGCCAAGGCAGGGATCATCCCCTTCCTGATCTTCTTCTTCATGACCGGGCTGTTCGTGTTCGGCTACACCAGCCTGGTCGAAAGCTCAGCCGTGGGGGCCACCTGTGCCACCCTTGCCGCGCTGGCCAAGGGGCGGTTCTCGTGGCGGCTGATCCGCGAGACCTCGATGAAGACCCTGGCCGTGTCCTGCATGTTCCTCTGGCTGATCCTGGCGGCGCTGGCCTTCGGGGCGGTCTTCGATGGCCTCGGCGCGGTCAAGGCCATCGAGAACCTGTTCATCGGCCAGTGGCAGCTGAGCCCCTGGGCCATCATCATCATGATGCAGCTGAGCTTCCTTTTGCTGGGGATGTTCCTCGACGACACGGCCATGCTGGTGATCGTGGCACCGCTCTACATCCCGCTGGTGGCGAGCCTCGACCTTGGCTTCGACAACCAGCTGATCTGGTATGGCGTGCTTTACACCATCACCTGCCAGATCGCCTACATCACGCCACCTTTCGGCTATAACCTGTTCCTCATGCGCTCTCTGGCCCCGCGCGAGATCACGCTGCCCGACATATACCGCTCCATCTGGCCCTTCGCCGCCATGATGGCGCTGACCATCGTGCTGTTGATGATCTTCCCGCAGATCGCGCTGTGGTTGCCCGAGCACATGAACGTCAGGGGCTGACCCATCCACCACCCACCGGGGCCGTCAGAGCCCGCAACAACAGAGGAGACGACGATGACCGAGAAGAAACCGCAAAGCCCGTCCGAGGCGATCCTCGCCTCGCGCCGGAACTTCCTGCGCCAGTCCGTTCTGGGGGCGGGGGCTGCTGCCGGGGCGACGCTGGCCGCCCCTGCCGTGATCGCCCAGACCGGGCCGATCAAGTGGCGGCTTCAGACCTATTCCGGTGCGCCGCTGGGGGCGCATGTCATCAAGCCGCAGATCGAGGCGTTCAACGCCGCCGCCAACGGCGAGATGGAGATCGAACTCTTCTACGCCGACCAGCTTGTCCCGACCGCAGACCTCTTCCGCGCGCTTCAGAACGGCACGCTGGACGCCGTCCAGTCGGACGAGGCGACCATGGCCTCGCCGGTGGACATCTCGGTCTTCGGCGGCTACTTCCCCTTCGCCACCCGCTACAGCCTCGATGTGCCGGCGCTGTTCCGCTATTACGGGCTTCAGGAGATCTGGGAAGAGGCCTATTCGGAAGTCGAGGGCGTGACCTGGCTGTCCTGCGGGGCCTGGGATCCCTTGCACATCTTCACCGTGGACAAGCCGATCCGGTCTCTGGCCGACATGAACGGGCTGCGCGTCTTCGGCGTGCCGACCGCAGGCCGCTTCCTGTCGCGTTACGGCCTGATCCCGGTGACGATCCCGTGGGACAACGTCGAGGTGGCCATGCAGACGGGCGAACTTGACGGCGTGGCCTGGTGCGGCTTCACCGAGGCCTATGAGGTCGGCTGGGCAGACGTGTGCAAGTATGCGCTGACGAACTCGGTCACCGGCGCCTGGTTCGGCAGCTATTTCGCCAATACCGCCAGCTGGCAGAAGGTTCCGCCGCACCTGCAGGAACTGTTCAGGATCACCATCGACCAGTCGCACTATTACCGGAACGTCTGGTATTGGGGCGGCGAGGCCAAGCTGCGCGTCGAAGGCGAAAAGATGGAATTGACGGCGCTGCCCGAGGCCGAATGGGCCCAGGTCGTCAAGGACGCCGAGGGTTTCTGGGACGAGGTCGCCGCCTCGTCGCCGCGTTCGGCCAAGGTGGTCGAGGCGTTCAAGAAATACGCCGCGACCATGGAAAAGGCCGGCTACCCCTACCGCTAGGTCCAAGGGCCGCCAGGGCGTCGCACCCGTTCGGTGCGGCGCCCATTCCGGAGCCCCCGGGACCCTACGTGCTTTCGCAGATAATTTGCTGATCGTGCACGGAAACGGCTGATCCCGCCTGCGGACTGCGTTAGACGGATCCAATGGACGTCATCAGCCTTGTCGGCATCGTTGCCGCACTCTTCATCGTCATCAGCCTCAGCGAGCCGCTGGCCGACTGGTCGCGCCTGCCCTACACCGTGGTCCTTGCGATCATCGGAGTGCTGATCGGCCTTGGCGCCGCCTATCTCACGCAGCACGAACCCGCCGTCGCC
>JBKBVC010000196.1:0-4745 GCA_046289805.1 Tabrizicola sp. | reverse complement strand
GATCGCCGCCTGTGCCCAGTGCCAGGGGTCCGACCAGTATTTCTGCCCCTCGCGGTGCATGTAGTAGTTTTCCTGCGTCCCGCCGATGCCCGTCGTCTGCATCCCCATGCTGGCGGCAAAATCCGCCGCGCCCAGGCTCATCGCCTGCAACCGGGGACTGCTGGCGGCGATCTCCTCGACATGGGCGATGCCCGCCGCCGTCTCGATGATGACCTCCAGACCGATCCGCTTCTGCCGCCCCGCTGCCGCCTCGCAGGCCGTGACCAGGGCATCGACCGCATAGACATCCGCCGCGCAGCCGACCTTCGGGATCATGATCTGGTCCAGCCGCTCGCCCGCCTGTTCCAGCAGGTCCACCACGTCGCGGTACCAGAAGGGCGTATCGAGACCGTTGATCCGCACGCTGAGTGTCTTTCGGCCCCAATCCACCTCGGAAATCGCCCTGATGATGTTCGCCCGCGCCTGCGCCTTGTCGGCCGGGGCGACCGAATCCTCGAGGTCGAGGTTGATGACATCCGCCGCCGAGGCCGCCATCTTGGCGAACAGTTCGGGACGCGAACCGGGGCCGAACAGCTGGCAACGGTTCGGACGGGCGGGGGCGGGGGGTTGCAGGCGGAAGCTCATGGGTGTGGCCTTCTGGCAATCATGTTTCGCAAGATTGTTCGTTTGCGATATATTCTTGCGCTGCGGATCGCAAGTCCGATTTCGCAGGCGCAGCAATGCTGCCGATCATCATGCCGTGCGGCATTCCTCGCTTGCGTCCCGCGCGCCGCCAGCGAAGAAAGCCTTCAGGCTTGATGAGCGACCCCATGATTTCCGTCACCCAAGACAGGTTCCGCCTCGCGCAGACCTTCACCATCAGCCGAGCGTCCAAAACCGAGGCGCTGGCCACCCCCGATCTTGCGCTGCGGATGGGCTTCAGGGGGATGGTCGGCAGCATGGTCGGCTCGCCGTTGGCCATGGCCCCGGCGGTGCTCCTCGCGCAGGGAGTTGCGTGGACAGATCTTGACGGCCCGCTGCTTCTGGCCGAAGACCGCCCGTATCCCCTGCGCCACGATGCCGAAGGGGTCCACCCGCCCGATGCCAACCTCTGGGGATGACCATGACCCGCACCGTCTATGTGAACGGCGACTACCTGCCTGAAACCGAGGCCAAGGTCTCGATCTTCGACCGGGGGTTCCTGATGGCCGACGGGGTCTATGAGGTGACCTCGGTGCTGGACGGCAAGCTGATCGACTTCGAGGGCCACATGCGGCGGCTGGAGCGGTCGCTCAGGGAATTGGAGATGACCTGCCCGATCTCGTCCGACGAGCTGCTGGCCATGCACCGCGAGCTGGTGGCGCGGAACGGGATCGACCAGGGGATGATCTACCTTCAGGTCACGCGGGGGAACCCTGGGGATCGGTCGTTCCTGTTCCCCGACGTCTCGGTCCCCGGCACCGTGGTGGCCTTCACGCAGAACATCCCGAACCTGGCGGATGCCCCGGCGGCCAAGACCGGGTTCCGGGTCATCACGATCCCGGACCTGCGCTGGAGCCGGGTCGATATCAAGACGGTGCAGCTGCTGTATCCCTCGATGGGGAAGATGGCGGCCAAGAAGGCCGGCGTGGACGACAGCTGGTTCACCGACGAGGTGGGCGCGGTGACCGAGGGGACCTCGAACAACGCCTATATCGTGAAGGGGAACCGGATCATCACCCGGGCCCTGGGCAACGACATCCTGCACGGGATCACCCGGGCGGCGGTGCTGCGCTTCGCGGCCGAGGCGCAGTTCGAGGTGGAGGAGCGGCCGTTCACCCCGACCGAGGCGCAGGGGGCGGACGAGGCGTTCTCCACCGCGGCCTCGATCTTCGTGATGCCGGTCGTGGAGGTGGATGGCAAGCCCGTCGGCTCGGGCAAGCCGGGGCCGGTGGCGACGCGGCTGCGCGAGATCTACCTGGACGAGATGCGGAAGGCCGCGATCTGAAAGTGTCCACGGTGGACAATCGCCGAGTTTCATTTGGAAACAAGAACTTGCGATTTTCCGTTAGGGGTTCCTTAACCCCTGTCCACGGCGCCTCGGGGGCCGCATGACGCTGTATATCGATGCGGACGCCTGCCCGGTGAAGGCCGAGGCCGAGACGGTCGCCACCCGCCACAGGGTGCGGATGGTGGTGGTGTCGAACGGGGGGATCCGGCCCTCGCAGAACCCGCTCGTCGAGAGCGTCTTCGTGGGCCAGGGGCCGGATGAGGCCGACAAGTGGATCGCCGAGGCCTGCGGGCCGGGGGACGTGGTCGTCACCGGGGACATTCCGCTGGCCGCGAAATGCGTGGCAAGGGGCGCGCGGGTGGTGAAGCACAACGGCGAGGAACTGACGGCGGCCAATGTCGGCATGGCGCTGGCGACGCGGGACCTGATGCAGGATCTGCGCTCGGCCGATCCGTTCCGGCAGGGCGGGGGCAAGATGTTTTCCAAGGCGGACCGGAGCCGGTTTCTGGATGTGCTGGACCGGGTGTTGCGGGCGGCGGCTCGGGGGGCCTGATCCGGACGCGCCCCGGTTCGGACGGCTGCCAGAAGGAGCGCGTGCCGCGCGAAGTCCCTTTGTCTCGCGCCTTTGCGTGAAGGACGCAAATGCGCTCGGTCGTCGGGGGTTTCACACCCCCGAGCCCCCGTGGAGTATTTCGGAAAAGGGCAAGCCAGGGGCCTTGCAGCCGGGGATGGCAAGTGATTGCATCGCCGGGACGATATGGGACCGGGGAGCCTTGATTGAGGGCGTTGTTCTCGCTCGACGGGTTCCGGCGCGGGGCGCGGGATGGGGTGCCGTTGGCGCTGTCGATCTTCGCCTATGGCGTCGGGTTCGGGCTGGTGGCGGCGCAGGCCGGCTTCGGCGTGGGCAAGGCCGTGGCGACCAGTGCGGCGATCTATTCCGGGTCGGCGCAGCTGGCGGCGGTGAACCTGCTGCAGACCGGCGAGGCGACGCTTTGGGCGCTGTTCGCCACCATCCTGGTCATCAACGCGCGGTATCTGCTGTTCGGGGCGGCGTTGCAGCCGTGGCTCTGGTCGGCGGGGCCGGTGCGGGCCTATGGCAGCCTGCTGCTCCTGGGCGATGCCAACTGGCTGATGACGATGCGCAAGGTCCGCGCGGGCGAGGAGGACCGGGCCTATCTTGCCGGCACCGGTGCGCCGATCACGGCGGGATGGTTGGCCGGGACGGCGCTGGGCGCGGGGGCGGTGACGGTGTTGCCGAGGCCCGAGGCGCTGGGCTTCGACCTGATGCTCGCCTGCTTTGCCGCGGGGATGATGACGGCCATGGTCAAGGCGCGGGCGGACCTGCTGCCGGTGGCGGTGGGCGCGGGGACGGCGCTGGGGGTGGCGCATCTCTTCGGCCCGGCCCCGGCGATCATCGCGGCAGGGCTGGCGGGGGCTGCGGTCGCGGCGCTGGTGCACCGATGACGGAAAGCTTTCCGGTCCTGCTGGCGGTCATGGCCTCGGCGGCCTTCCTCTGCCGGGTGGCGGGGTTCACGCTGATGCGCTTCGTGCCGGTGACGCCCCGCATCGAGGCGGCCTTGCGCGCCACGCCCCTGGCGGTGATGGCGGGGATCACGGCGCTGGCGGTGCAGGCGGGCGGGCTGGCCGAGGGGCTGGCGCTGGCCTCGGTCGTCGGGCTGACGCTGGTGTTGCGCAGCGACGTGGCGGCGGCCCTGCTGGGGGTGGTCGTGGTGGCGGCGCTGCGCTGGGCGGGGCTCTAGGACTTGGCGCTGCGTCGCGCTTTCGGCGTCTCCTCGCCGAGAAAACTCCTCGTTCGCCTTCGGCTGCTCGTCGTGTGGGGGCGGTTCCAGCGAGGAGGGGCCGAAGAGGCCCACGACGAGCGGTGCCGCAAAGCAGAACCGGCGGCCCCTCGCGGGACCGCAGGTTCGCCTTTCCTGGCCCTGGCGGCCTAGTGCAGCCGGGCTTCGACCTGGGCGATGGCCTCGTCGATCGAGGCCGAGACGGCATCGGCGGTCATCTGTTTGGACAGGACGTCACCGGCGGCAGCGACCGCCACCGACACCGCCTGTTCCCGGACCTGGCGGATCGCGGCGGCTTCGGCCGAGGCGATCTGTTCGGCGGCCGACGCCATCCGGCGGGCGATCGATGCCTTGAGGTCCTCTTTCGCCTGGGCGGCGGCGGCAAGCGCCTCTTCCCGGGCCGCGGCGACGATGCGGTCGGCCTGTTCCTGGACTTCCTTCTGCCGGCGTTCGTATGTGGCGAGGATCGACTTGGCTTCCTCGCGCAGGGCGCGGGCCTCGTCTAGCTCGGCCTTGATGGACGCGGCACGGGCATCGAGCATCCCGGTGAGTTTCGCCGGAACCTTCATGTAGACCAGGATGCCGATGAAGGCGATGAAGGCGATCAGGACCACGAAGTTCGTGTTCTGCAGCGAGAAGAACGGACCCGAGGCCGCCATCGCGGGCGAGGCGAGAAGCGCGAGGAGGATGGAAAGCTTCTTCATCGCCTTACCCTTTCAGCCGGGCCGCGACGGCCGCGGTCACGGTTTTCGCATCTGCGCCGACGCCGAGCGCGGCAACCAGTTCGGCCGCGACATCACGGGCCACTTCGGACACCGCCTGGGTGGCGCCGTCGCGGATTTCGGCAATCGTCTTCTCGGATTCCGCCGCCTTGGCCGCGATTTCGGCATCGGCCTTCGCGGTGGCCGCGTCGAGGTCCTTCTGGATCTCGGCCCTGGCCTGGGCCACGATCTTCGCGGCCTCGGTCCGGGCGTTGG
>JBKBVC010000195.1:0-4748 GCA_046289805.1 Tabrizicola sp. | reverse complement strand
TGGAAGGCAAGGGTGTGCTGAACAACCGGCTGTCGGAGTTCTTCATGTCCGGGCTGAACCAGATCGGGGTGCCGACGCATTTCATCCGCCGGCTGAACATGCGCGAACAGCTCGTGCGGATGGCCGAGATCATCCCGCTCGAGGTCGTGGTGCGCAACTTCGCCGCGGGGCCGCTGTCGGCGCGACTCGGAATCCCCGAAGGCGCGCAGCTGCCGCGGCCGATCGTGGAATACTACTACAAGGACGAAAAGCTGAACTCGCCCCTTGTGGCCGAGGAACACATCGTCGCCTTCGGCTGGGCCAACCAGCAGGATCTCGACGACATCGTGGCGCTGGCCCTGCGGGTCAACGACTTCCTGTCGGGCGTGATGATGGGCGTGGGCATCCGGCTGGCGGATTTCAAGATCGAGGTCGGCCGCATCTGGGAAGGCGATTTCATGCGCCTGATCGTTGCCGACGAAATCAGCCCCGACAGCTGCCGGCTCTGGGACATGCGGATGCCGGAACGGCCCGACGGCTCGATCCCCGATCCCCAGCCGCTCGGCGATGTCTATACGGAGCTCGCGCGGCGCCTGGGCGTCCTGCCCTCGAACGTCACCCACACGATGAAACCCACGCTGATCAACTAGCCGAAGGCCAGTTGCGCTCGACGGACCGGCAACGCAAACTCCGCCAGGCTATCACCGGGTTTGCCTGATGCGTCGGCTGCTTGTTCTCAGCTTCGTGCTCCTGATCCTGTCTCCGCTCTTCGCCGGACTCTGGGTTCTGACCGACACGATCCGCTTCGTGGCCGCAGCCGAACCTGCTGCTGGCACTGTAACCGGCACGTCCCAGGCGGCCGAGAAGACGTGGTATGCCAACTTCCGCTACACCGATGCGACAGGCGCGACCCAACAGGCCCGGACGGCCTGGGCCTCCACATTCAACGCCTACGATCCCGGCACGGTTCTGCCGATCCTCTACCGCCCCGACGCACCAGGGACGGTCCGGATCGCAACGCCCTGGGGCCTGTGGGGCTTTCCCGCCCTGATCCTGGTGCCGACGCTTCTGCTCTATGGTCTGATCTTTCACGCCATCCGTCGCAGCCGAGCCTGAGAGCGCCCTTCCGGCCCTTGCCCTGCCGGACCTGGGGCGCTAAGGGGACGGTCGTCCCTGCCCGGAGGTTCCGATGAAAGCCCGCGTCACCGTCATGCTGAAATCCGGCGTCCTCGATCCCCAGGGCGAGGCGATCCGCCACGCGCTCGGCGCACTGGGATTCTCCGGGGTGAACGGCGTGCGTCAGGGCAAGGTGATCGAGCTTGACCTCGCCGAAACCGATGCCGCCAAGGCCGAAACCGCGGTCAAGGCGATGTGCGAGAAACTTCTCGCCAACACCGTGATCGAAAGCTACCGGGTAGAGCTTCTCTGACCGGACGCCCGGCGCGCCGCACCCCTGCCCTTGCCCCTTTCCAAATACTCCCGCCGGAGGCGCCCCGGTTCCCCCGAAGACCGCCGCCGCCCGGCCAGGCACATGGACCTTACCGCCGCGATACCCGCAGCCAGATCCCGTCCCGCGCCCTGACGGTCAGATGTGCCACCGGCACCGGCACCCGGTCGGGCAGCGCCTCGAACCGGAAGGCGCGCACCAGATGCGCCAGGATCAGCGTGCCCTCCAGCATCGCGAACCCCGCGCCGGGACAGACCCTCGCCCCTCGCGAAAAGGGCAGATAACCGCCCTTCGGCACCTCCCCCGCCCAGCGGTCGGGGTCGAAGGCATCCGGCCTGTCCCACAGCCGTTCGTGCCGGTGCAGGTGCCACGGGCTGATGACCACCTGCGCCCCGCGCCGGACTCTGCGACCCCGGAACTCCTCCGCGTGAAGCGTCTCGCGCACCAGCATCGGCACCGGGGGATAGAGCCGCAGCGCTTCGCGGAAGACATCGCGGGTCAGGCGCAGCCCGGCCAGCGTGCCGAACTCCGGCCGCAGGCTTTCGGCCTCGGCCGCGACCCGCTCCTGAACCTCCGGATGGGTGGCCAGCAGATACAGCGCCCAGCCCAGGGCCGAGGCGCTGGTCTCGTGACCGGCCAGGAAGAAGATCGCCACCTGATCGACCATCTCGGCAGTCCCGAATGGCCTGCCGGTCGTCGGGTCGGGCGTGGTCATGATCCTGGTCGCCAGATCCTGCGGTGCTGTGCCTGCCGCGATGGCCGCCGCCCTCTCTGCCGTCAACCCCGCGATCAGCCCCCGGATCTCCCGCGCCGACCGCCGCGTCGCCCCCCGGTGCAGCCGTGGCACCCAGGTCGGCAGCCTGAGGAAGGCGCCGAGGTTCAGGATCGGGGCGCTGCGCTGATAGGCGCGGAATGCGTGGAACACCGCCTGCGCCACCCGGTCCTCGATGGGGATGGAAAACAGCGTGCGGAAGATCACATCCGCCGCCGCATGGCTCGCGGCAAGTTCGATTTCCACCTCGCCCTCGCCCATCCGCGCCACCGCCGCCTCGGCCGCCGCCAGGATCGCCGGAAAAACCTCGCGCAGCCGGCCGCCCTCGAAGGCCGGGTCGATGATCCGCCGCTGGCGCAGCCACTCCTCGCCGTTGGTGACAAAGACCGACCGGCCCAGCAGCGGCCGCAATCCTTCCGTCACCCGGTCCGACTTGGGGAAATCCTGCGGCCTTTCGTCCAGCACCCGCCGGACCAGTGCCGGATCGTTGCAGAGGTAGCTCTCGAAGAAGGGCGTCCGGAACTCGGCCATCCAGGCCCGGTAAAGCCGTGCCGGCTGAGAGGACAGGATGTCGCGCCGGAAGGCCCGCAGATGGCCCCAGAGCGAAACCCTGTCCGGTCGCGGCTCCGGTTTCGGCGGCAGAGGCGGGGTCATGCGACGCTCCGGTGCGGGCTCAGCGGCCGGGTGATCCGGCTGGCAGAGGGCTTGCGCCCCCGGAACCGCTCGCCGAGCGTCAGCGGCCCGGCCGTGATGCTGAAATAGTCATAGTCGCCCGGCCGATCGAAGGCGCAGAGATACTGGAAATGCAGCCGGAAGTAGCGCCGCTTCAGCGCCTGCCACAGCTCGGGGCTCAGCGTCTGGCTGAAGGCGGCCGAGATCACCAGCGGCCAGCGCTGTCCCTCTGGCGCGACGCCGCTGACCGCCACCGGATCGCAGAGCGCAAAGCTGCACCCGTCGCCAGGGGCGCTGACATCGACCCAGGTCAGCTCTGCTCTTGTCGAGAGGAAGGCCAGATCCCCGCGCAGCCGCCCGGCTTTCGGCAGGAAGGACACCATCGGCACCGCATGACCGAGGCTCAGGAACCCAAGCGCCGGCCCATTCGGGACCCCCTCGCGCAGCAGATCGGCCAGCACCGACACTGCCAGATGCACGCCCGAAGAATGGCCGACCACCAGCACCTCGTCCACGACGGCCGAGGTCATGGCCCTGCGGATCCGCGCGCGGAACTCGGCCAGCCGCGCTTCCAGAGCCGGTGGATAGGCCCCGCCCGCAACCGTGGTGAAGGCATAGTCATGCATCAGGTAATGGACGAACATCCTCCGGTCGAGCCGCCGGAAGCCTTCGAGAACCGCCCAGACCCCGCCGGCCGCAAGGATCCAGCCCAGCCCCCGGGGCAGGCCAGACGTGGCCCAGCAGATGGCTGCCCCGACCGCCAGCGCCACCAGCGCCTGCAGGACTAGCAGCACGGCCGGATAGAGCGCGGCGATCATCGGTCCCTTGCGCAGCCGGATCAGCCGGCCCAGCGCACCCGAGGACAGGTAAAGCCATCCCGTCCGGACCAGTTGCCCATAGGTGCCAAGAATCCCCCGGTCCATCGAGGCGCGCACCAGATCCGACCAGACCAGCACCTCGACCTCGGTTTCGCAGTCGCGCCCCTCGATCCGGGCATGCACCTGCCAGCCATAGCCCTCGCCCTGCCGCGGCGCGACCGTCAGAGCGTAGCCCGAGATCGCGGCCTGTGCGGCGCCTTCGCTCCGATACAGCTCGCGGTAGCGGCGGGGCGGAAACGGATCGTAGCCGGGAATGTAAAGGACATGGCGCCGGAACACGCCTGACCCTTCCGCGCTGTTGCCCTGTGCCGCCACGATCATCCTGCAAGTCTGCCGCCCCACCTTAACGCCTGACAAGGCAGAGGAAAGGCATGGGCGGGGCGGAGTCAGCCCGGCAGCGGCAGACCCAGCACTTCGTAGGTCTCCAGCATCCAGTAGCTGAAATCGGTGAAGGCCCCGGTCAGGAGCGCCAGCCCCACCACGACCAGAAGCCCGCCCATCAGGCGTTCGACCAGCTTCATGTGACGCTTGAGCCTTGCCATCAAGGTCATTGACTTCTCGATGAAAACCGCCGCCAGCAGGAAGGGCAGGCCCAGCCCCAGCGCATAGACGCCCAGCAGCAGCGTCCCGCGCTCCATGCTGCCCTCCTGCGCGGCCAGAGACAGGATCGCGCCCAGTTGCGGGCCGATGCAGGGCGTCCAGCCGAAGGCGAAGGCCAGGCCCAGCACATAGGCGCCCAAGGCGCTGCCGCCCCTGTCGCCTGCGTCCATCCGCATCTCGCGGTCCAGGATCGGGATCCGGAACAGCCCCAGGAAATGCAGCCCGAAGACGATGATGAGAACGCCTGAAATCCGCGCAAGAAGCAGCTGATTCTGCAGCACGAAACTGCCGAAGGCCGAGGCGGTGAAGCCCAGGAGCAGGAAGATCGTGGACAGCCCAAGAACGAAGAACAGGGCCGGCAGGATCACGCGGTGGCGGTCCACCCCGTCGCGCATGTCGC
>JBKBVC010000194.1:0-4749 GCA_046289805.1 Tabrizicola sp. | reverse complement strand
TGCAGAAGGGCACAGCCCGACAGGGCAAGGCCGAAAACGGTCAGGATTGCAATCTTTCTCATGGTCGGAAGGCTATCCCGCCGCTTCCCCTGCCGCAATCGTCGCTCGCGCACTTGTGCGGCCCGCCGCTCAGGCATAGGCTCGCTCCATGCAGCCGCTCATCGACCCCTTCGCCCGCGCCATCAGCTACCTGCGCGTCTCGGTCACCGACCGGTGCGACTTCCGCTGCACCTACTGCATGTCGGAACACATGACCTTCCTGCCCAAGGCCGACCTCCTCAGCCTCGAGGAACTCGACC
This sequence comes from Tabrizicola sp., assembly GCA_046289805.1. Taxonomy (GTDB): domain Bacteria; phylum Pseudomonadota; class Alphaproteobacteria; order Rhodobacterales; family Rhodobacteraceae; genus Tabrizicola. Next base: position 4,450 of record JBKBVC010000194.1, on the reverse strand, counting down.
GCCTCTGCTCTGCCTTCGTCCGCATGGGCGTGCAGAAACTGCGCATCACCGGGGGCGAACCGCTGGTGCGCAAGGGCATCCTCACCTTCTTCCAGGCCATGTCGCGCCACCTCGAAACCGGCGCGCTGAAGGAACTCACGCTCACCACCAATGGCAGCCAGCTTGCGAAATTCGCCCAGCCGCTGGCCGACCTCGGCGTGCGCCGCGTCAACGTCTCGCTCGACACGCTCGACCCCGACAAGTTTGCGCAGATCACTCGCTGGGGCCGCCTCCCCCAGGTCCTCGACGGGATCGAGGCCGCAAAGGCCGCCGGTCTCCGCGTCAAGATCAACGCCGTTGCGCTGAAAGGCTTCAACGAGGACGAGCTTTTCCCCCTCCTCGACTGGTGCGCCGCGCAGGGCCATGACCTCACCTTCATCGAGGTCATGCCGATGGGCGAGGACATGTCTCCCCTCCGCCTCGACCAGTACTGGCCGCTGAAGGACCTTCGCGCGCGGCTGGCCGAGCGTTTCACCCTCACCGACCTTGCCGAGCGCAGCGGCGGCCCCGCGCGCTATGTCCGGGTAGAGGAAACCGGGCAGAAGGTCGGTTTCATCACGCCGCTCACCCACAATTTCTGCGAAAGCTGCAACCGGGTGCGGCTGACCTGCACGGGCGAGCTCTACATGTGCCTCGGGCAAGAGGACATGGCCGACCTCCGCGCGCCCCTGCGCGCCAGCCCTGACGACGCGCAGCTCGAACAGGCGATCCGCGCCGCCATCGCGCGCAAGCCCAGGGGCCACGACTTCGACTATTCGCGCCAGAAGGTCGCCGGACAGATCCGCCGCCACATGAGCCATACCGGCGGATAGGCCCCAACGATCGCCTCCGGCGTCTCGTCGGGCGGCTCAGATCAAGGCCTTCTGTTCGGCCACGTGCAACAGCGCCTCCAGCAGCGCCAGTTCGACCACCCGGCCGGCGCCCAGACCGATCACCTCGACCTCGTCGCTGCCCCGCGTCTCGCGCAGGGAACAGCGCCAGTGCCCGTCCGGCTCCTGGGCCTTGCCGGTCAGCTGGATCGTCCAGCCCGGCAACGAGACATCGATCATGTGCAGCAACTGCCCGATCAGGTCCGCCCCGCCCGTCACCTCCGGCGTCCTCGGAAATACCCGGCGCACCAGGACCGCCGCTTCGTCCAGAAGCTCCGCAGTCACGGCAGGCTCTCGCCTGATCCGTCCGATCAGGCTCCGGATTTCGGCCTTGCTCATCTTGCTTCTCCCTTGCTGCGCTTGCTCCAGATTGATCCGCCGCGCAGCGCCCCGCCTTGATCCGCGTCAACACCGGCCGCGCCGTTCCAGGGCATGCTCGGCCCCGAAGCCCGGTTCCCGCCAGGAGGCAAGCGATGGCGCAGACATCCCCCAACATCCGCTGGTTCGAAACCCTGTCCCGCCGGGATGTCGCCCTCGTCGGCGGTAAGAACAGCTCGCTGGGCGAGATGGTCCAGCAGCTTGGCCGGAAGGGAATCAAGGTTCCCGGCGGCTTTGCCACCACCGCCGACGCCTACCGCGCCTACCTGTCGGCCAACGATCTGCCCGACCGCATCGCCCGGACCCTCCGGCGCTGGCAGGACCACCGGATCCCGCTGCAAGAAGCCGGCGCCCAGGTCCGCGCGATGATCCTCGACGGCACCTGGCCCGACGACATCGAGGCCGATATCCGGCAAGCCTACCGCGAGTTGTCGCGGCGGGCCGGAACCGCCGACCTGTCCGTGGCCGTGCGTTCCTCGGCCACCGCCGAGGACCTGCCGGACGCCAGCTTCGCCGGCCAGCAGGAAACCTATCTGAACATCCGCGGCGAAGCGGCGCTGCTTGCCGCCTGCCGCCGCTGCTACGCCTCGCTCTTCACCGACCGGGCCATCACCTACCGCACGCTCAAGGGCTTCGATCACGCCAAGGTCGCCCTGTCCGTCGGGGTGCAGCGCATGGTGCGGTCCGATACCGGCGGGTCGGGCGTCATGTTCTCGATCGATACCGAAAGCGGCTTCGACAAGGTCGTCCTCATCACCGCCGCCTGGGGCCTCGGCGAGAACGTCGTCCAGGGCGCGGTCAGCCCCGACGAATACGAGGTCTTCAAACCTTTCCTGGCCAGGAAGTCCCTGACTCCCATCCTCAAGAAGTCGCTCGGGGCGAAGGAGATCAAGATGATCTATGTCGCGGGCGACGAAGCGGCGACGCGAAACGTGCCCACCTCCCGCGCCGAACGCGCGGCCTTCGTCCTGAGCGACGCGGAAATCCTCGCGCTGGCCCGCATGGCCGTGACCATCGAGACCCACTATGGCCTGCCGATGGACATGGAATGGGCGCGCGACGGCGACACGGGCGAACTGTTCATCGTCCAGGCCCGGCCCGAGACGGTGCAATCCCGCGCCAGGGCCGGGCTGATCCGGTCCTACACGGTGCAGAAGGCCGGAAAGCCGCTTCTTAAGGGGCTGTCCGTGGGCTCCGCCGTGGCGACGGGCAAGGTCTCGATCCTGCAAAGTGCCAGGGACATCGACCGATTCGTTGACGGCTCGATCCTCGTCACCTCCACCACCGACCCCGACTGGGTCCCGATCATGAAGCGCGCCTCAGCCATCGTCACCGACCACGGCGGCCGCACCAGCCATGCTGCCATCGTCAGCCGCGAACTTGGCCTGCCCGCCATCGTCGGCTGCGGCAACGCCACCCACATCCTGCATGACGAACAGGAGGTCACCGTCAACTGCACCGGCGGCGACGAGGGCGTGGTCCACGAAGGCATCGCCACATTCACAGCCGAGGACCTCCGCCTCGACGACCTGCCCGCCACGCGCACCAAGGTCATGCTCAACATGGCCAACCCCTCCGCTGCCTTCCGCTGGTGGCGCCTGCCGGCCGACGGGGTGGGCCTCGCGCGGATGGAGTTCGTCGTCAACAATGCGCTCAGGGTGCATCCGATGGCGCTCGTCCATTTCGACAGCCTCAGGGACGAAGCGGCCAGGGCCGAAATCGCCGAGCTGACCCGTGCCTATGCCGACAAGACCGAATACTTCGTTGACGGTCTGGCCCGCGGCCTGTCGCAGATCGCGGCCGTGGCCTGGCCGAACCCGGTCATCGTGCGGATGAGCGACTTCAAGACCAACGAATATGCCGACCTTCTCGGCGGTCGCGAATTCGAGCCGCACGAGGAAAACCCGATGATCGGCTTCCGCGGCGCCTCGCGCTACTACTCGCCCCGGTACGAGGCCGGCTTCGCGCTCGAATGTCGCGCAATCCGGCGCCTGCGTCAGGACATGGGCTTCGACAATGTCGTGGTCATGATCCCCTTCTGCCGCAGTCCCGCCGAGGCCGACCGCGTCCTGGCAACCATGGCGAAACACGGCCTCAAGCGCGGCAGGAACGGCCTTCAGGTCTATGTGATGGGCGAGATCCCCGCCAACGTGATCCTGGCCGAGGACTTCGCCGCCCGCTTCGACGGTTTCTCCATCGGCTCGAACGACCTGACCCAACTGACCCTCGGCGTCGACCGTGACAGCGGCGACCTGGCCGCACTGTTCGACGAATCCGACCCCGCGGTCCTGTGGATGATCGAAAGCCTGATTTCGCGCGCCCACAAGGCCGGGGCCAAGGTCGGCCTCTGCGGCCAGGCCCCCTCGAACGATCCGGCCTTCGCCAGGCTCCTGGTGAAAGCCGGGATCGACTCGATCTCCGTCACCCCCGACAGCTTCATCGCCGTCAAGCGCAACGTCGCCGAGGCCGAGCGGCGCGTGGCGAAGGCTGCGAAGAAGGACTGAAACGCCGCGGCCGTGGCAGAACGGTCAAGCCGAGTCCGGCGCCGGTCCGCAGGCTCACTTCGTCAGGATCAGCTTTCCCGCCCGCGTGATCCGCAGCGCATAGACCTGCCCGTCCAGCACGATCTGGGCAAGGCTCCCGCCCTCGGTCAGAACTCGCGCGTCGTGCACCGGCGTGGCATCCGCCGTCAGCCAGGGCTCCACATGGGCGTTCATTGCTGCACCTCCAGACGCGCAAGCAGCGCCTCCAGAAGGGCGCCGGGCCAGACACCGGCAGGGCTGAACAGGTCGAGGATTTCCCGCAAGGGGACAGAACGATCGGGCATGACGACCTCCAGATGACAATGACACCGGGCGGGCCCGAACGGGCTGGCTGGGCTTCCGGCAAATATCCTTACAAAAACAGTCAACCATGTCAACGCATATTCCGCTGGCCCCCGGCGCCGCAGCGGCTATCCTGCCGGCCGAGACCCGACATGACCCACGACCCCGCAGGTTCCCTCCTCTCGCTTCCTCCGCCACGGGTGCCGGCATCGGCGCTGGCGGCCCTCGTCCGCAGCCACTGGGGCCTTGCCGGCACGCTCACGCCCCTCACCTCGGAACGCGACCAGAACCACCGGCTCGACACCAGCCGCGGCAGCTTCACCCTGAAACTCGCCAACC
>JBKBVC010000193.1:3029-4754 GCA_046289805.1 Tabrizicola sp. | reverse complement strand
GAAGAACCCCGAGTAAGCCCATGAAGTTTCTAGCGGAACCCAGACAGGCGTGACACGGCCGGTGGCGATCTCGGCGGCGAAGACCCGCTCGGCCTCGCGCCGGCCCGCGGGGGTGAAATGGGTGGTCACGATCCGCTCGCCGCGGTCGATGAGCGCGCGGATCAGCGGGACGGCGGATCGCAGCTCGCCCAGGCTGACGGCATGGACCCAGACCGCGCCGGGTTCGGTCGGGACGTGGCGGCCGAAGCGTTCGCCAAGGTGGCGGGCATACAGCGGATCCTTCCTCCCGCGCCACCAGAGATAGCCCACAACGACGGGCAGGCCGAGATGCCAGAGCGCCGACCAGAGCCGCAGGAAGAGCCAGAGCCTCATGCCAGCCCTCCGAGCGCAAGCAGATCGCGGGCCAGGGGCGCCAGGCTGTCACGCGCGGCCTCGGCCAGTGCCCGCGCCCGCAGGGCGCGATCGGCATGGTCGGCCAGAAAGGCCGGGCCGAGCGTCCCGGCCCCGACCTCCAGCGCGGCGTCTGCCTGGTGCAGGCTGGCATAATCGGCGGCAAAATTCGCCACCCGCGGCCCGTGCAGGATGGCCGAGCCGAGGGCTGCCGGCTCCCACGGGTTATGTCCTTCGGTCTCGCCGAAGCTGCCGCCGATCAGGGTCACAGGGCAAAGGCGATACCAGAGGCCCATCTCGCCCAGGGTATCGGCGATCCAGACCTCGCCCGCAGGCCCCTGCCCCGCGCTGCGGCGGGTCGCGCGCAGTCCGTGGCGGGCTGCGGCCGCGGCAATCCCTTCCCCCCGCGCGGGATCACGCGGAGCGATGATGAGCAGCGGTCGGTCGGGCAGGTCGCTCAGGGCGGCCAATGCCACCGCCTCGTCCTCGGGATGCGAGGATGCGAGCAGCGCAACCCGTCGCCCGGCCAACGCCTGCCGCAGCGCCTCAAGCTCGGCGGAATCGGCGGAGAGTGGCGGGGCAGTTGCCTTGAGCGAGCCGGTGACGCGCACGCCGGCCGCCCCGAGCCGGTGCAGGTGTCCGGCCGTCGTCTCGTCCTGCGCGGCGATCAGGCGGAAGCGGGCGAACAGGTCGGCGTAGACCCGCCGGAACCGGCGGCGGCGGGCGAAGGCTTCGGCATTCATCCGGGCGTTCACCAGCGCCAGGGGGATGCCCCGCGCGGCCGTGGCCGCCACCGCTCCGGGCCAGAGATCCTGCTCTGCCCAAACCGAAAGCGCGGGCCGCCAGTGGTCAAGAAAGCGCCGCAGGTAGGCGGGGGCGTCGAGAGGCAGGAATTGGTGCCGGGTGCGGGGCGGCAGGTTCGCGGCCATGACCTCGGCCGATCCGCGCGTGGTCGAGGTGACAAGGAATTCGGCTCGCGGCGCCTGTGACGCCATGGCCGCGATCAGCCCGCGCAAGGCCAGCGTCTCGCCCAGACCCACGGCATGCAGCCAGACGAGCGGACCATCGAGGCGTTTCTGGCTGGCCTCGCCCAGCTTCTCGCGCCAGCGGTCGGGCAGTTCCTTGCCCTGCGCCAGCCTGCGGCGCAGGATCGCGGGCGCGAACAGCGGAAGTGCGTGGCTTGCCGCAAGGTAGAGGCGCAGGCCGGGGCCGGTCGGGTCAGTCACGGAAGGCCTTCTGCAGGCTGCGCTGCCAGAATTCGGGCTGTGCCAGAACCGCAACGAAACGGTCGGCGGCTGACCCCTGGCCGAAACCCTGGTGCGGTTCGGTCCGCAT
>JBKBVC010000193.1:0-3019 GCA_046289805.1 Tabrizicola sp. | reverse complement strand
GCCCCAGCGGGTCGCCAGGAAGTCCAGGATCGCGGCCCGGTCGTCCGCGGCGCAGCTGACAACCGAGGGCGCGGCGGCCCGGTTGGTCTGGCGGCTGCCCACGTCCAGCGAGGGCAGGCCGAGGAAGGGCGCTTCGCGCACGCCGGCCGAGGAATTGCCCACCATGCAGGCCGCGTTCTTCATCAGTTCAGAAAAATGCGCGAACCGCATCGAGGGCAGCACGCGGAAGCGGTCCTTCGGCAAGCGGTCGAGCACGGCAAAGATCGCTTCCGATCCGGGATCGTTGTTCGGCGCGATCACCACGAAGCTGCGCCCCGACTCCCCGAGCGCACCGAACAGGTCGGCCGCCTGCACACCGATCGTGTCCTGCTCCGAGGTGACGGGGTGAAAGACCGCGATGCCATAGTCCGTGAACGGGATCGCATAGCGCGCCCGCACCTCGCTCAGGGTCACACCCGAGGGCCGGGAATGGAAGTCGAGCTCGGGCGAACCGATGACATGGATCGCGTCTTCGGACTCGCCCAGCGCCATGACGCGGCGCGCGGCGGCCTCGGACGAGACGAAATGGCTGGCGCAAAGCTTGGAATTGCAGTGGCGGAACATCTCGTCGATGGTGCCCGAGACCTCGCCCCCCTCGACATGGGCCGAGCGGATGTAGTTGGTCGCAGCCACCAGCGAGGCCGCGAGCGCCTCGATCCGGTCGCCGTGGATGACGATCAGATCGGGGCGGTTCTCGGTGACATAGTCGGAAAGGCCGATGACGGTCTTGGCCAGGATCACGTCCTGCGGATCGCCTGGGCGCTGGTTGAGGAATTCGTGCACGGTGACCCCTTCCACACGCCGCACCTCGTTCACCGTCAGCCCGTAACGGTCCAACAGGTGCATCCCGGTGACGAAGAAGGTCACGCGGTGCCCGGCATCGCGGGCGGCGACGGCCAGGGGCTCCAGCTTGCCGAAATCGGCGCGCGTGCCGGTGAGGAAGAGAAGGCGGCGGGTCATGGGTCTGCCTAACTCGAACCCCGGATCGAAGACAAGCCGCGCGGCACTCGGACGATGTCCGCTGATCCGATCGTCACGAGGGCGTGGCGGCGCGGATCTCGGCCAGCAATACCGGGTCAGGGGCCGCAATCTCGCCGTCCTCGACCGCCCGCAGATAAGCCCGGCGCATGTTCAGATAGACCGCTTCGCTCGACTTCTTGAGGAATGCCGTGCCGAAGATCTGGTCATTGGCATAAGGGAAACTGCCGGTGAACCGTCTGCGGTTCACCGCCCGGCGAATGTGATCGAGCGCGGCTGCCCGCCAGCCCGGCGATGACATCGGCAGACGTGCCAACCTTGCGGCGCGCCGGGCGATGTCGCGATCGCCGTAGGCTGCATAGCGCAGGGTGCGGGCAATGAAGGCGTCATCCTTCCCTGACAGCTGTTCCAGAAAGATGCTGCGGCGCGAATAGGCTTCCATCGTCACCCCCTCGGCCATCATCCGACGCGAAAAGCCGATCTCGCCAAACTTTATTGTATTCGGCTTGTAGTCGCTCATCTGGTAAGTGCGCCAGAAATCCTGAAACGCCTCATGGCGCCAGGCACTGCTGCGGATCAGATAGAAATAGGATTCGATGTGGCTCTTGGCGGTTAGTGTCCCGCCGGAGGTATCGTGTTGCACCTTTTCATCCTGCAGCAGACCGACGATATCCGTCTCCGGCCAGTTGGTCTCGAGCACGTCGAAAAGATCCCGGCGCAGCGGGCACCACACGCTGTCGTTCATCACGACCAGCCGATCAGGAGACAATCCGTCACGGTTGATCAGCCGGATTGCATCCTGGTAGCCGCCGAAGTCATAGCCGAAATTGGGACGTTCCAGAAGGCTCCACGCGCTCTGAAGCAGACGTTCGCGATCGCCATCACGAACCGGAGCGTTGGAGACGACCAAGGGTGCGTATCCCGCGGACCGAAGCCAGTCGAGCGTGAGAAAGACCGAAGGCGCAACCCCTTTCGGCTGAAAGAGAAGCAGGACGGCAATGCGCTCGCCCGCGGGAACCACCCCGAAGCTGCGACGGGTAAGCGTCTCGAAGTCCCGCAGATAGATCTCTCTGCGACGCGGCTCACTCAGCCGCTGCGGCAGCGCCGCCAGGGTCCCCGGCAACGCAAGTGTCTTGTCCTTGATGCGGTTCAGCTCGCGCAGGACCTTCCAAAGCGGAATCAACTCTCTACCTCATCCGGACTGGTCATGCGGGGCCATATAAGCCCCTTGCGCATCAGCCAGAACAGGCGACGTGGATAGTTGGCGAGTTTCTGCAGATAATGCGGCAGGCGGCGCCATTTCGGGAACTTTCTGGCACCGGACATCCTGCTTCCGGTGATGAAGCTTTCCCCGGCATCGCGCGGCGGGGCCGTGAACGGTTCCAGCCCCATGAGGCGGATGTCATATGCGAAGAACCGGTTCAGCTCGTGGTCGTGCGCGCGCCGGATCGGATAGAAGCTGGCGGAAAGTCGTGCCGCGACCTCCCTGGTGATCAGATAGCACCCGTTGCCCGTGAATGGTCCCCAATAGGCGCACAGGGTGAATCCCATGGCGCGCGCCTGGGGGATGCGCCCCTTCGCACGGATGCAGGAAAACCGCAGGACATCCCACCGCCCCGCCAGCGACAATCCTGCCGCCAGGGCCTGCGGAAACCGGTCGGTGAAGGTGACATCGTCCTCGCAGATCAGCACCATCGGGTCCAGGCCGGAGGCAATCTCGCGCCAGAGTTCGACATGCGAGGCATAGCATCCGAGGTGCCCGTCCGCGATCGGCGCCCCCATGTTCCGGTGCCAGGCCCGCGCATCGGTTCTCGACAAGAGGTCGTCGCGCAGCGCAGCCCCGTCGATCCCGTCCCAGATCCGGTAGGTCATGCCGATGCGGGCAAATTCTGCGGCGACCTGCTGCCGCCTTGCCGTGGCCCTGGCCAGAGAGATGACGAAGACGGGAACCGCTGCCGGATCTGGCGTCACCCCAGATCCTCCCACTTCAGCTGGGTGTTGC
>JBKBVC010000192.1:622-4787 GCA_046289805.1 Tabrizicola sp. | reverse complement strand
CGACGACGGCGTCGCCATGGCCGTCTGCAAGGGGAACGACGACCTTCTGGGCCGGCTGAACGGTGCGCTCGAAGCGATGCGTCGCTACGGCACCCTTGCCAGCCTGGAAAACCGCTGGTTCGAATGACCGGCACAACACGCATCCAACAGGGGAGACCAAGGATGAAAAGACTACTGACCGCAACCGCCCTCGTGGCGATCAGCGGCGTTGCACAAGCGCAGGACATCGTGCGCCTGGGGACCGAGGGCGCCTACCCGCCCTACAACTTCATCAACGACGCCGGCGAGGTCGCGGGCTTCGAGCGGGAACTGGGCGACGAGCTGTGCAAGCGCGCCGGGCTGACCTGCGAATGGGTGGTCAACGACTGGGACTCGATCATCCCGAACCTGCAGTCGGGCAACTATGACGTGATCATCGCCGGGATGAGCATCACCGACGAGCGCGAGCAGGTCATCGACTTCAGCCAGGGCTACCTGCCGCCGGCCTCCTCGGCCTATCTGGCACTCTCGGCGGACGTGGACCTGAAGTCCGGCCCGGTGGCCGCGCAGACCTCGACCATCCAGGCCGCCTTCGTGGCCGAAAACGGCATGCAGCTGGTGGAATATGCCACGCCCGAGGAAACCGTGGCGGCCGTGAAGAACGGCGAGGCGGTCGCGGTTCTGGCCGACAAGGACTATCTGGCACCGATCGCGGCGGAATCGGGCGGTGCGCTGGTGCTGCTCGAGAAGGAAGAGTCGATCGGCGGCGGCGTCGGCCTCGGCTTCCGCGAAAGCGACAAGGAGCTGCGCGGCAAGTTCGACGCGGCGATCAAGTCGATGAAGTGCGACGGGACGCTGGATGCGATGATCACCAAGCCGGAATATTTCGGACCCGAGGCCAAGACCTGGGGCGATGCCGGCAAGGAAGGCTGCTGAGGCCTGACCCGGGCGGGCTTTCGGGCCCGCCCCCTTCACACGGGACCTGCGAATGTTCGACTTCTGCGCCGATCCGAAGGCCATCGAGGGCCTGACCTGGGCCGTCTGCTATCTGACTTCGGCCAAGCATGTCCTGTTCTACTGGTCCTTCCTGACCGTCCTGCTTCTGCTGGCAATCACCGCCCCGGCGGCGCTGGCCATGGGCTTCGTCGGCGCGACGGCTGCCCGGTCGCATATCGCGCCGGTCAGCTGGCTGGGCAAGATCTACATCTGGATGGTGCGCGGCGTGCCCGACATCATCTTCTTCCTCTTCTTCGTCATCGCGCTGGACCAGGTGATCGAATACGGCAAAAGCCTGATCGTCTGCGAAAACCACGCCTGGCCCTGGCAGGGCCTTGAATTCCGCGTCTGCCCCGAGGCCAAGGTGCCGCTGGCACGGTCCTCGGCCTTCTGGCACCAGGCCTATGGCTTCATGCTGGCGGTCATCACCTTCGCCATCGTCTTCGGCGCCTTTGTCGCCAACGTCATCTACGGCGCCATGCAGGCCGTGCCGCGCGCGCAACTGGAGACCGCCGAAGCCTACGGGATGAGCCGCGCCCAGGTCTTCCGCCGCATCCTCATCCCGCAGATGTGGATCTACGCACTGCCGGGGCTGGGGAACCTGTGGATGATCCTGATCAAGGCCACGCCACTCCTCTTCCTCCTTGGCGTCAAGGACATCGTCTACTATGCCCGGGAACTTGGCGGGTCCAAAACGCAGGCCTACGAATACCCGCACGGCGACTGGCGGCTGTGGTATTTCCTGGCGCTGATGGTCTTCTACCTCCTGTTCACCCGCATCTCAGAGATCGGCATCTCGCGCCTGACACGCCGTTTGAGCCACGGTCAGGCCACGGCCGGCGGCGAAGCCCTGCGGAGGGCCGGGGCATGAGCATGACCTGCTGGGAAACGATCCAGGCCTATGGCCTGCGCTCGATCGGGATCGGCGAGAACCTTCTGCCCCGGTCGGATTTCACGCTGTGCCAGCAGTTCACCCTGATCGGATCGGGGATGATCTGGAACCTCTATTTCGGCATCCTGGCGCTGGCCGGGGGCTTCTTCCTTGCCAATGCCATCGCGCTGGCCCGCACCGCCCGCAATCCCCTGATCCGCAAGCCCGCCGATTGGTTCGTCTTCGTCTTCCGCGGCTCGCCCCTCTTCATCCAGTTCTTCCTGGCCTACGAGGCGCTGGTCCTCTTGCCCAAGGGCGGCGTGGACATCCTGGGGCTGCACATCGACACTGCCTGGACCACCCGGGCCTGGGCCGGGGCGCTCCTTGTCCTGTTCCTGAACACCGCCGCATATTCCGCCGAGATCTTCCACGGCGCGCTTAAGTCGATCCCGAAGGGCGACCTCGAGGCCGCCGAGGCCTACGGCCTGACCGGCTGGAAGAAGTTCATCCGCATCGAATGGCCGACCATGCTGCGCCTGGGCTGGCCCGCCTACACCAACGAGGCCATCTTCCTGTTCCACGCCACGACGCTGGTCTTCTTCTCGGGCTTCCCGGCCTTCCAGCAGAAGGGCGACGCGCTCTACTACGCCAACTATTTCGCCGACAAGACCTTCAACCCCTTCATCCCCTATCCGATCGTCGCCTTCTATTTCATCCTGCTGACGCTCGCCGTGACCTACTTCTATGGTCTGGTGAACCGGCGCCTGAACCGGCACCTGCCGGCCAACACCCGCAGCAGAATCCGCTTGCGTCCGAACCTGATCCGGTAGTAGGCTACTTTTGATCAAATTATCCGGGCACCCGCCCGGACCCTGTGGCAAAGCCGAAAAGAAGGCCCGCGGGGGAAGGGATCGAAACCAGGGGAAGGGCCAAGGGCATGGTCCCATCCTGCGCAAGGGGCAGCCACGGCTGGCTGCGGGCGCGGGCGGATCGTGCCTTGACCTAGCGACGACATGAACATGAAAGACTACCTCAGAAAGCACCCGGACGTGCGGACCATCCGCGTGGCCGCGGCGGATCTGAACGGGCAGGCGCGCGGCAAGCGCGTGCCCGCCCGCTTTGCCGAAAAGGTCGTGAAGGACGGAACGCGGTTTCCCTTCTCGGTCCTGAACCTCGACATCTGGGGCGAGGACATCGACGACAGTCCGCTGGTCTTCGAACAGGGCGACCAGGACGGGGTGCTGAAACCCACGGAACGCGGCTTCATGCCGATGCCCTGGCTCGAGGCGCCGACCGCGCTCTTGCCGATCTGGATGTTCCGCGAGAACGGGCAGCCTTACGAGGGCGACCCCCGCCACGCGCTGAATGCCGTCGTGCAGCGCTACAAGGCGCGCGGACTGACGCCGGTCGTGGCGATGGAACTGGAATTCTTCCTGATCGACGATTCCGGCAAGACCCTTCAGGTGCCGCCCAGCCCCCGGTCGGGCAAGCGCCGCAAGGCGGCCGAGACGCTGTCGATCCGCGCGCTCGATGCCTTCGACACCTTCTTCACCGACCTCTACGACGCCTGCGAGGCAATGGACATCCCGGCCGACACCACCACTTCGGAAACCGGGCTCGGCCAGTTCGAGGTGAACCTCATGCATAGCGACGACGCCCTCCGCGCCGCCGATGATGCCTGGCTGTTCAAGATGCTGGTCAAGGGCCTTGCGCGCCGCCACGGCTTTGCCGCCAGCTTCATGGCCAAGCCTTATGCCGAATATTCCGGCTCGGGCCTGCACACGCATTTCTCGGTTCTGGACGAAAAGGGTGACAACATCTTCGACTCGGGCGGGCCCAAGGGCACGGTGCAACTGCGTCATGCCGTGGCCGGCTGTCTCGAGGCGATGCACGATTCGACGCTGCTCTTCGCGCCGCATCTGAACAGCTACGAACGCCTGGTGCCGGGCAGGCACGCTCCCACCGCGATCTCATGGGGCTACGAGAACCGCACAACCGCGATCCGCATTCCCGCCGGCAACCCCGCCGCCCGCCGGATCGAACATCGCGTGGCCGGGGGCGACGTCAACCCCTACCTCATGCTAGCTGCGATCCTGGGCGCCGCGCTGATGGGGATCGAGGACCAGAAGGAACCCCCTGCCCCGATCGCGGGCAATGCCTATGCCATGGACTTGCCGCAGATCCCCTCGAACTGGGAAGCCGCGATCGAAGCCTTCGAAAGTTCGGACATCCTCTACCGCTTCCTGCCGAAGGAGCTGATCCGCAACCTGGTGCTGACCAAGCGGCAGGAATTGCACTACATCGCCGAGCTTTCGCCGG
>JBKBVC010000192.1:0-612 GCA_046289805.1 Tabrizicola sp. | reverse complement strand
CTTGACCAGGCCCCCCCTTCGCTCCCACCTTGAGGAAAACCACGAGGACCCAGATGCAGATCGGCATCCTCCAGACCGGCGAAAGCCCCGACGCGCTGCGCCACCAGGGCGACTACCCCGATTTCTTCGAGACCCTGCTTGCGGGCAAGGGCCTGACCTTCCGCCGCTGGGCCGTGCTGCGGAACGAGTTCCCCGACAGCGTGCACGATTGCGACGGCTGGCTGATCACCGGCTCGCGTCACGGCGCCTACGAGCCGCACGACTGGATCCCGCCGCTCGAGGACTTCATCCGCGCCGCCTATGCCGCGCATGTGCCGGTGGTCGGCATCTGCTTCGGCCACCAGATCATCGCGCAGGCCATGGGCGGCAAGGTCGAGAAATTCGCGGGCGGCTGGACCGTCGGGCCCACCGAATACGACTTCGGCGACCGGACCTATACGCTCAACGCCTGGCACCAGGACCAGGTGGTGAGGAAGCCCGAAACCGCGAAGGTCCTCGCCTCGACCGCCATGTGCGAAAATGCGGCGCTGCTCTATGACGACCGCATGTTCACCGTCCAGCCCCACCCCGAATTCCGCAGGGAGTTCATGGAGGGGCTCATCAAGGTCCGGG
>JBKBVC010000191.1:0-4794 GCA_046289805.1 Tabrizicola sp. | reverse complement strand
AAATTGTCGCGCGCTGCGATCGAGACGCTGGCGATCATCGCCTACCACCAGCCGGTGACGCGGGCGGAAATCGAGGAAATCCGCGGCGTTGCCGTGAGCCGGGGCACGATTGACCAGCTTCTGGAGCTGGACTGGATCCGCCTCGGCCGGCGCCGGATGACGCCGGGGCGGCCGGTCACCTTCGTGGTGACGGAAACCTTCCTCGACCATTTCGGCCTCGAATCCGCCCGCGACCTGCCGGGGCTGAAGGAGTTGCGGGCCGCCGGCTTGCTGGACAACCGACCGGCGCCGGGGCAGGCTCTGGCATCGGACGACGAGGACGAGGCCACGACCGGCCAGAGCGAGCTGTTCGAGGACTGATCGGAGGTCAGGATGGACCTGAACGGGCTTTGGAACACGCTGACCCGGATGCTTTTCCGCAGCGCGGTGGACGCCGGCGTCGATTACGCCGCGCGCAAGGGCAAGCCCGAGGCCGAGATGACGCCCGAAGAGCGGCAGCAGGCGAAACAGGCGCGCGATCTTGTGGCACGGGCGCGGAAGTTCCAGAACATCGCGCGCCGGCTGTGGCGCTAGCGGCGCCGAGCCTCCGGCCCGGTCAACCCGACCGGAACTGCTTGGCGAGTTTCAGGCCCTGACCCTGGTAATTCGAGGCGATGCCCGCGCCGTATAGCGTCTCGGGCCGTTCGGCCATGCGTTCATAGACCAGTCGGCCCACCACCTGCCCGTGTTCCAGGACGAAGGGCGCCTCGTGGCAGCGCACCTCCAGCACCCCGCGCGAGCCCGCGCCGCCCGCCGCGGCATGGCCGAAGCCGGGGTCGAAGAAGCCCGCATAATGCACCCGGAATTCGCCGACCATGGCGAGGTAGGGCGCCATCTCGGCGGCGTAGTCGGGCGGGATCGTCACCGCCTCGCGGCTGACGAGGATGTAGAAGGCGCCGGGGTCGAGGATGATGCGGCCGTCGGTGGTATGCAGTTCCTCCCAGAAGTCCTGCGCGAGGTAATGGCCGATGCGGTCCAGATCGACGACCCCGGTATGCGGCTTGGCGCGGTAGCCGACCAGCGTGCCCGTGGCGGGTTTGAGATCGACCGAGAAGCCAAGGCCCTCGGAAATCACCGCCTCGCCCGTCACCAGCGGTTCGACGGCATGGAGCGCGGCAAGTTCGGCATCCGACAGCACCGCCTGGCCCTGGCGGAAGCGAATCTGGTTCAGCCGCTGCCCTTCGCGCACGAGGACCGAAAAGCTGCGCGGGCAGACCTCGGCATAGAGGGGCCCGGTGTAGCCCTCGGGGATGCGGTCGAATTCGCTGCCGCCATCGGTGATGGTGCGGGTCAGGAGATCGAGACGGCCCGATGAGCTCTTGGCATTGGCGACGGCCGTCACGCCAGGCGGCAGGGCGAGGCGCTCGGCCAGCGGGATGACATAGACGCAGTTCTTTTCCAGCACCGCGCCCTCGGCGAGATTCACCCGGTGCATGGTGAATTCTTCCAGCCGGTCCTGCACGCTGCGGCCGTGACCGGCAAGGAACGAGGCGCGCACCCGGTAGGCCACCGGGCCAAGGCGCAGGTCGAGGCTGGCGGGCTGGATCTGGTCCTCGCGGATCGCCGGGGCGGCGGACAAGGCGCCGGATGCGATCAGCTGGCGCAGGGCCTGGGCGGGAAGCACACCGGATGTCATGTCGCCCTCCCGCAGGCCGGATGTGAAACCGCCCGCACTGCCACGGAGCAGGCGGGCGGGTTTTCGATGGTCGGGCCGGAGAGATTCGAACTCTCGACCTCCCGCCCCCCAGACGGACGCGCTAACCAGGCTGCGCTACGGCCCGACACGCGGCGATACATACCGGTATTCCGGGCCGGTGCAAGCGGGAAAGCGCATGACGGGCTCAGTCTCCGGCACCTTCCGCGCGCGCGGCCAGCCGGTCGCGCAAGGAGCGCAGCCGCTGGGCGATCTGGGCGATCTCGGGCGTGCGGGGGCGCAGGGCGCCGGGCGGCAAGGCCCGTATCAGGCTGGCGAAGGTCACGTCATCGCGCCGGGTGGGCTTGCGCGGTGCGGCAGGCGCGGCAGGGGCCGCCGTGGCCGTGCCCAAGGCGGGTGGTGCGTCGAAGAGCGGCAGGCCGGTCGGCGCGGGCGCGACGGGCCGGGCCGGCGTCTGCCGGGAAGGCTCGACCGTGGCTTCTGGCCCGTCCGTGCTGTCGTCAACCTCGATGAAGCCGGCCTCGGGCACGGAGTCCGGCACCGGCGGGGCAGGAAGCACGGCCAGATCGTCCAGCGTGACGCTGTCGTCGGTCAGCCCCGCCACCTGGCGCACGCCATGCTCGCGCAGGATCTTCTGCACGCCGCGAATCGTCAGCCCCTGTTCGTGCAGCAGCTGCTTGATCCCGGTCAGCAGCGCCACGTCCGAGGGGCGGTAGTAGCGCCGGCCCCCCGCGCGCTTGACCGGCTTGATCTGGGGAAAGCGGCTTTCCCAGAAGCGCAGCACATGCGCCGGCGTGTCGAGCTGTTCGGCCACCTCGCTGATGGTGCGGAAGGCCTCGGGCGACTTGTCCACGCCTCAGGCCCCTCTCAGCGCTTCTTTCCGGCTGCCACGCGGTCCTTCATCAGGTGCGAGGGGCGGAAGGTCAGGACGCGGCGGGGCGAGATCGGGACTTCCTCGCCGGTTTTCGGGTTGCGGCCGATGCGCGCGGACTTGGAGCGCACGGAGAAGGTGCCGAAGGACGAGATCTTCACCGTCTCGCCCGCGACCAGGGCATCGGACATGTGTTGCAGCACGGATTCGACCAGATTGGCGGATTCGTTGCGGCTGAGACCGACTTCGCGAAAGACGGCTTCGCTGAGGTCCATCCGGGTCAGTGTCTTTTCGCTCATCCTATCCCCCCACGGCTTTGTCCCGTGAGGATGCGGCGGTTGGATTTCCGAGTCAATATCAACCACTTGGAGCGCGTGGTTAAAGGCGCCTACCAGCGCAGCACCACCGCGCCCCAGGCGAGACCGCCGCCGATCGCCTCCATCACCAGAAGATCGCCGGGCTTGATCTGGCCGCGCGCCTTGCCGACCGAGAGCGCCAGCGGGATCGAGGCGGCCGAAGTATTGCCATGATCCTGCACGGTGACGACCACACGGTCCATAGGCACCTGCATGCGCTTGGCCGTGCCCTCGATGATGCGGATATTGGCCTGATGCGGCACGATCCAGTCCACATCGGCGCTGGTCAGCCCGGCCTTGTCAAGCGCGGCATGGGCGGTTTCTGCCAGCTTTTCAATGGCATGGCGGAAAACTTCCCTGCCTTCCATCACCAGGTGCCCGGTCGTGCCGGTCGAGGTGCCGCCATCGACATAGAGGATGTCCTTGTAGCGCCCGTCCGAGTGCAGATCCGTGGCCAGCACGCCGCGGTCGGTGCTGGCGCCGCTGCCCTCGCTGGCCTCGACCACGACAGCGCCCGCCCCGTCGCCGAACAGGACGCAGGTGCTGCGGTCCTGCCAGTTCATGAGGCGCGAGAAGGTCTCGGCCCCGATGACGAGGACACAGCGGGCCTGGCCCGAGACGATGAGAGCGTTGGCATTGGCCATGGCATAGACGAATCCGGCACAGACGGCCTGGATGTCGAAGGCGAAGCCGCTGGTGATCCCCAGCGCCGCCTGGACCATGGTCGCGACCGAGGGGAAGGTGAGGTCGGGGGTCGAGGTGGCGACGATGATCGCGTCGATCCGGTCGGCACTGATGCCGGCATCGGCCAGCGCGGCCGTCGCGGCGCGGGTGGCAAGGTCGCTGGTCATCTGGCCGTCGGCCGCAAAGTGCCGCCGCTCGATCCCGGAGCGGGTGCGGATCCATTCGTCCGAGGTATCGACGATGGCCTCGAATTCGGTGTTCGGGACGACACGCTCGGGCAGGTAATGCCCGACGCCCCTGACTGCGGCGCGTATCGTCATTCGGTCGGAATGCCTCCGGTCGCTGGCCCCGCGGCGTCGCGGTCGGCCTCCTTGCGCGTGGCATCCTGCCCCGCGGCTTCGGCGGATGCAACCCGCGCGGCGAGCCTTTCGAGGAAACGGACCTGTGCCAGCTGGTAGGCCAATCCGATGGCGGCGGCGATCCCGGTGGCATCGGCCGAGCCGTGCGACTTGACCACGGTGCCGTTCAGGCCGAGGAACACGCCCCCGTTCACCCGGCGCGGGTCGATGCGCATCTGGAGCCGCCGGAAGGCGCCCGAGGCGAGCACCGCGCCGAGCTTGGCCATCAAGGTCGAGGTCAGCGTCTGGCGCAGGAGATCGCCCACCAGCCGCGCCGTGCCCTCGATCGCCTTCAACGCCACGTTGCCGGTGAAGCCGTCGGTGACGATGACATCCACCCGGTCGGACAGGATGTCGGTGCCCTCGACGAAGCCGATGTAGCTGAAACTGCCGGCAGCCGCGCTGCGGGCGAGAAGCGCATGCGCCTCGTGCAGTTCGGCGCGGCCTTTGTGATCCTCGGTGCCGACGTTGAGGAGACCCACCCGCGGCCGGACGATGGCCAGGCCGTTGCGGGCATAGGAGGCGCCCATGAAGGCATATTGCAGCAGGTCCGCCGGGTCGGCCTTCACATCCGCCCCCATGTCCAGCATGACGTTCATCTTGCCGGGGGTGGGGGTGGGAAAGAGGCTGGCAATGGCCGGGCGGTTCAGGCCGGGCAGCTTGCGCAGCCGCAGCATCGAGACTGCCATCAGAGCGCCGGTGTTGCCGCAGGAGACCGCCGCGGCCGCCTCGCCATCCTTCACCGCGTCGATGGTGGCGAACATCGAGGTGCCCTGGCCGTGGCGCATGACC
>JBKBVC010000190.1:0-4798 GCA_046289805.1 Tabrizicola sp. | reverse complement strand
GAGGCGGGCCTGCCCAGGGGCGTCCTCAACATCGTCACCGGCGACGGCGCCACCGGCGCGGCCCTCGTCGAGGCCCCGGTGGACAAGATCGCCTTCACCGGTTCCACCTCGGTCGGCAAGCGCATCCGCGAGGCGACCGCCGGCACCGGCAAGGCCCTCACCCTCGAACTCGGCGGCAAATCCCCCTACATCGTCTTCGACGATGCCGACCTCGACTCGGCCATCGAGGGCCTCGTGGACGCGATCTGGTTCAATCAGGGCCAGGTTTGCTGCGCCGGCTCCCGCCTTCTCGTGCAGGAAGGCGTCGCCCCCCGCTTCCATGACAAGCTCAAGCGCCGCATGGACGGGCTGCGCATCGGCGATCCCCTCGACAAGTGCATCGACATCGGCGCGGTGGTCGATCCGGTCCAGCTCGACACCATCACCCGCCTCGTGCGCGACAACCCCGAGGGCGAGCACTACGTCGCCGCCACCCCCCTGCCCGCGCAGGGCTGCTTCTACCCCCCCACCCTCATCACCGGCCTCGGCACCGCCTCGCCGCTGATGCAGGAGGAAATCTTCGGCCCCGTCCTCGTCTCGATGACCTTCCGCACGCCCGAGGAAGCGGTCAGCCTCGCCAACAACACCCGCTACGGCCTCGCCGCCACAGTCTGGACCGAGAACATCAACCTCGCCCTCGACGTGGCCCCCAAGCTGAAGGCCGGAGTCGTCTGGATCAACGCCACCAACCTCTTCGACGCCGCCGCGGGCTTCGGCGGCGTCCGCGAGAGCGGCTTCGGGCGCGAGGGCGGGTGGGAGGGCCTGATGGCCTACCTCAAACCCGCCGCCAAACCCGCGGCCCTTAAACCCGCGCAATCCGTCCCGGCCCCGACCGAGCCGCAGGTCGATGCCTTGGACCGCACCGCCAAGCTGTACATCGGCGGCAAACAGGCCCGCCCCGACAGCGGCTACTCGCAACCCGTCTACGGGCCGAAAGGCAAGCTCCTCGGCCATGTCGGCATCGGCAACCGCAAGGACATCCGCAATGCGGTCGAGGCCGCCCATGCCGCCAAAGGCTGGGCGAAAACAACCGCCTACAACCGCGCGCAGGTCCTCTACTTCATCGCCGAAAACCTCTCCGCCCGGGCCGCCGAGTTCGCCCAACGCCTGCAAGACCTCACCGGCAAACCCGGCCAGGCCGAGGTGGACGCGAGCATCCAGCGCCTCTTCACCTACGCCGCCTGGGCCGACAAATACGACGGCGCCGCCAAATCCGTCCCGATCCGCGGCATCGCGCTGGCGATGAACGAACCCGTTGGCGTCATCGGCGCGCTTCTCCCCGACGAATGCCCCCTCCTCGGCCTCGTCTCCGTCATGGCCCCCGCCATCGCGATGGGCAACACGGTGATCCTCGTCCCCGGCCAGCACCCACTCAGCGCCACCGACTTCTACCAGATCCTCGACACCTCCGACGTGCCGGCCGGGGTCGTCAACATCGTCACCGGCCCGGCGCAAGACCTCGCCAAGACCCTCGCCGCCCACATGGACGTGGATGCAGTCTGGAGCTTCTCCTCCCACCCCCTCTCCGCCCTCATCGAGCGCGAGGCCGCCGGCAACCTGAAACGCACCTGGGTCAACCACGGCCGCGCCCGGAACTGGATGGGGGCGGAGGGCGAAGGCCGGACGTTCCTGTCCCAGGCGACCGAGGTCAAGACAGTCTGGGTGCCGTATGGGGAGTGACCCGTAGGTCGGAGCTTGCCCCGACTCGTAGGGTGGGCATTTTGCCCACCATCCAGTCGCCGCCTGGCCCTATCACTTTGCACCCCTCCCCCTTCGTCAGACTTGCACCCCGGCAAGGACGCCCTTTGCGCATGCTACAGGACCTGGGTATTTGCATCGGACTTGAAAACCGTAGGCCACCGCAGCAATCTACCATAGGTGCTCGGACTCTTGGTTATTCAAAGCACTTTCGATCACTTCCAGCATAAGATGCTTGCTGTCAATCGCTAGAGGTCGCTTTGGAAATAATTGTCGCGGTTGCTATTGCAGTTTCAGTGCTCTGGTTTCTTACTCGTTCAAGGGGGAAGTCCCGAAAAATGCCAAGTGACGCTGATCAAGAAGCCCAAAGTGGCAGCTATAGAGTAGTGCAGCTTCCCAGCATATCGGACGAGCAAATCGAGTTTGCTTGTCGTCATAGTGTCGACCTATTACACAATTCTCTTGTACACGGTCGGGATATGAGTAACCCAAATCAATGGTCTGCGTCAAGGGGAGCGCATTTTTCGTCGGAAATAGAACAAATTGAAAGTTATTTGATCGGTGCATTTTTGACAGTCATCGCGCAGATATGCAATACACAAGCAGTATGCTTTCATGAGTATCAGAGGGGCGCAGCGTTCCTTGAACTTGCCCGCCAACTGATCAAGGACAAGCCGGCCCTGTATATGGGGACAATTGAGTATCCGCTTGGCGCAGAAGCTGTGAGTGAGAGATTGCAGAAGCTATCCGCTGATCGGAGTGCCTTTCAGATTGGACAGAAGAACGCGGATGAGCTCATCAAACACTTGACTGGCGATGGGCAAGCACCAGACACGTCGCTTCTACAGGGATTGCTCAAGATTACCCGAGCACTACAGAAACCATAGGGCTGTTCCTGCTGAGAGGTAACCCATCGCCTCATACGCCGATTCGCCCCCAAGGTTAACGCCCCACCACCCAGACGCGCGTATGCATGGATTGCATACGCGATGTATACGGGGTGTAGCCCCCCACGCAGCCCGAAATCCCCCGGATTAACCCAGCGTTCCCAACCCCTTACCGGAGTCCCTTGCGGCCCTACGCCCGCCCCGCCGCCGCGCTCAGGGTCAAGGGATCGATCCCCATCCCCCGCAGCGCCGCAGACCACTTCCCGCCGTCGTCCGGCGCGAAGACCAGCCCGTCCGGAGCCTCGCAGGTCAGCCAGTCGTTCCGCGCGATCTCGGCCTCCAGCTGACCGGGCCCCCAGCCGGAATATCCCAGCGCCAGCAAGGCCTTGCCCGGCCCCCCTCCGCTCGCCAAAGCCTCCAGCACGTTGATCGTGGCGGTCATCTCCAGCCCCCCCGGCACGGCCATCGTGCCCTCGCCCGGCGGACGCCAGTCGGCGGAGTGCAGCACGAACCCCCGCCCGCGCTCCACCGGCCCGCCGAAATGCACCCGGATGTCGCGGCCCGCAGGGGCAAGGGGGATGCCAAGATGCTCCAAGAGCCCGGAAAAGCTCAGGTCCTCCAATGGCTTGTTGACGATCAACCCCATCGCCCCCTCGGCGGAATGGGCGCAGATCAGCACCACGCTTCTTTCGAACCGCGGGTCGGCCATGCCGGGCATTGCGATCAGGATCTGTCCGGAAAGGTCCATCGGCACCCCCACTTCCCCGGAGAGAAGATGGCCCCGTCAGGCTTCCGGGACAAGCCCCCGGAGCATGGCCAAACCGCCACGATCACGCACCTTCGCCGCAAAGTGATTTCCATCGCGTCCCGCACTCCCTATCTTCGCCGCATGATCCGAAGCGCCCTCCTCCTAGCCTGCCTCGCCGCCCCCGCCCTTGCGACCACGCAAGAGGATGTCCTGTCCGCCATGCTGCTTCCGGGCTGGCAAACGGAAAAAGGAGGGCACATGGCTGCGCTGGATTTGCGGCTCGCGCCCGGCTGGAAGACCTACTGGCGCAGCCCCGGCGATGCCGGGATTCCGCCCAGCTTCGACTGGTCGGGGTCCGAGAACGTAAGGTCGGTGCGCCTGCACTGGCCGGCGCCAGACGTGTTCCAGGTCAACGGCATGCAGACCATCGGCTATCATGACCGCCTGGTGCTGCCCGTCGAGGTAACCCCGGAGGATCCTGCCCGTCCGATCCGGCTGCGGGTGCGGATGGATCTGGGTGTCTGCGACGAGATCTGCATGCCCGCCACCGTTGAACTCGGCTCCGATCTGGCCGCGCCGGGCGCGCCGGATGACGCGATCCGCTCGGCCCTTGCCCGACGCGCGGCGACGGCTCAGGAAGCAGGCGTGACGCGCGTTGCCTGCCGCATCGAGCCGATCGCGGACGGCCTGCGCATCACCGCGCGAGTCGGGCTGCCTGATCCGGGCCTTCCCGAGGTGGTTGCCTTCGAGACGGCCGACAGCCAAGTCTGGGTGGCCGAAGCCGTCACCGAGCGACGCGGCGGCGAGCTGGTATCCAGCACCGAACTTGTCCCCCCGAGCGGTGCCCCCTTCGCTCTGGACCGGTCGCAGATCACCATGACCATCCTCGCCGCCGGCCGCGCGGTCGAGGTCCGAGGCTGCCCCGCCCCCTGAGCCGCAGGCCGCCGACGGTCGTGCCAGAGCCGGTTGTCACTCCCGCCCGGGAAACCTAGGCTCGTCCCCATGGGAATCGCTGGCAAGATCGCAGAGGACTGGCAGGCCGCCCTGGCGGCGCTGGTCTGGCTCGGAGAAGCCGGGGCCGACGAGGCGATTTCCGAGACACCGCTCAATCGGTATGACCTCGCACCGGAAGCGGCCAGTCCACGTGTCTCGGCAGCACCGCCGCCTGTCGCCCCCATGCCTGCGGACGACCCTGTCGCCGCTGCAAGGGCCATGGCCTCTGCGGCGACAACGCTGGAGGATCTCCGCGCCGCGATCACCCGCTATCCGTATTGCGAACTGAAGAAGGGCGCGCGGACCACGGTCTTTGCCGACGGCAACCCTGCCGCCCGCGTTCTGCTGCTGGGCGAAGCGCCCGGAGCGGACGAGGACCGCGAGGGCCGACCCTTCGTCGGCCGGGCGGGCCAGCTGCTGGACCGGATGTTCG
>JBKBVC010000189.1:0-4829 GCA_046289805.1 Tabrizicola sp. | reverse complement strand
TCTATCTGGTGTCGCTGATGGCGATCAACCTCGACAGCCGGGCCGAGGCCGACTATCTGCACAAGCTCGCCGGAGAGCTGGACCTGTCGCCCGACCAGGTGAACGCGATCCACGACCGGGCGGGCGCGCCGCGGCTTTACCGCTGAGCTTTCCTTCGCCCATCGGGCAGTGTAGGCCGGGGGCCAGCTGACCGGAGAGAGAGATGCCCCCCGCGACCCCTGCGGCCGACAACACCCGCGCCGCCCTGATGATGGTCGCCTCGATGGCCTGCTTCGCGGTCGAGGACCTGTTCCTGAAACGCTCGGCCGAAGCCATGCCGCCGGGACAGGTGCTGGCGCTGACCGGGGCCGCCGGGGCCTGCGTGTTCTGGGCGCTGGCGGCGGGGCAGCGGCAGGTGGTGCTGTCGCGCGACGCGCTCCGCGGCGTGCCACTGTGGCGGACCCTGGCCGAGGCAGCGGCGGCGATGCTGTACATCATGGCCCTGGCCCTGGCGCCGCTGTCGATGACCTCGGCGCTCTTGCAGGCCTCGCCCCTGGTGGTGGTAGCGGGGGCGGCGCTGTTTCTGGGAGAGCGCGTCGGCTGGCGGCGGTGGGCGTCGATCCTGGTCGGCTTTGCGGGGGTGCTGGTGATCCTTGAGCCCTGGGGCGCGGCCTTCGATCCGACGGGGCTTCTCACGGTGGCCTGCGTCGTGGTGCTGGCGGCGCGGGACCTCTTGACGCGGGTGATGCCCGCGCGGATCGGCACCTTCCAGGTGGCGACCTGGGCCTACCTGGGGCTGGTGCCCTCGGGTGCCTTGCTGATGGCGGTGATGGGGCAGGCGTTCGTCTGGCCGACGCCCTGGCAATGGGCGGGGCTGACGGGGGCGCTGGTCTCGGGCCTGTTCGGCTATTACGCGGTGGTGGCGGCGATGCGGCTGGGCGAGGTCTCGGTCGTGGCGCCGTTCCGCTATACGCGGCTGGTCTTCGCGCTGGCGATCGCAATGGTCCTTCTGGGCGAGCGGCCGGGGGCGACCACCCTCGTCGGGGCGGCGCTGGTTGTCGGATCGGGGCTTTACGCCTTCGCCCGGGAACGGGCGCGCAAACGCGCTTCCCTGAGCGGCTGAGCCGGGGTAAAGGGGCCGGGAGAGCACCCTTCGGCCTTGAGGAAACCACCCATGAGCACGATCATCGACATTCACGCCCGCGAAATCCTGGACAGCCGGGGCAACCCCACGGTCGAGGTGGACGTCACGCTGGAAGACGGCAGCATGGGCCGCGCGGCGGTGCCCTCGGGCGCCTCGACCGGAGCGCATGAGGCGAACGAGCGGCGCGATGGCGATGCCAAGCGCTACAAGGGCAAGGGCGTTCTGGAGGCCGTGGCGGCGGTGAACGGCGAGATCGCCCAGGAGATCGTCGGGTTCGACGCGACCGAGCAGGTCGGCATCGACCGCACGATGATCGAGATGGACGGGACGCCGAACAAGTCGCGGCTGGGCGCGAATGCGATCCTGGGCGTCAGCCTCGCGGTGGCGAAGGCCGCGGCCGAGTTCACCGCGCAGCCCCTTTATCGCTATGTCGGCGGGACCAGCGCACGGGTGTTGCCGGTGCCGATGATGAACATCATCAACGGCGGGGAACATGCCGACAACCCGATCGACATCCAGGAATTCATGATCATGCCGGTGGGCGCCGACACCATCCGCGAGGCGGTGCGGATGGGGTCGGAAGTGTTCCACACGCTGAAGAAGGAATTGCAGGCAGCGGGCCACAACACCGGGATCGGCGACGAGGGCGGCTTCGCACCGAATCTGAACTCTGCCCGTGACGCGCTTGATTTCATTCTGAAATCCATCGAGAAGGCCGGTTACAGGCCGGGCGAGGACGTCTACCTCGCGCTCGACTGCGCCTCGACGGAGTATTTCAAGGGCGGCAAGTACGAGATGAAGGGCGAGGGCCTCTCGCTGAGCCCGGAAGAGAATGTGGACTGGCTGGCGAAGCTGGCCGCCGACTATCCGATCATCTCGATCGAGGACGGCTGCGCCGAGGACGATTGGGAGGGCTGGAAGCTCCTGACCGAGAAGCTGGGCCACAAGCTGCAACTTGTGGGCGACGATCTGTTCGTCACCAACCCCAAGCGGCTGTCGCGCGGGATCGCGGAAGGTGTGGCGAATTCGATGCTGGTCAAGGTCAACCAGATCGGCACCCTGACCGAGACCTTGCAGGCCGTCGAGATGGCACATCGCGCGCGCTATACGAACGTGATGAGCCACCGGTCGGGCGAGACGGAAGACTCCACCATCGCCGATCTGGCTGTGGCGACGAACTGCGGGCAGATCAAGACCGGGTCGCTGTCGCGCTCGGACCGGCTGGCGAAATACAACCAGCTGATCCGCATCGAGGAGATGCTGGGCGAGACGGCGGAATACGCCGGGCGGTCGATCCTGAAGGGTTGACGGCAGGGCGGCAAGGAGTCTCGACAATCCTTGCACATCCTTTCGAAAGGATTTGCGGGCGCCTCGTGACGGTGCGCCCGCTTCTACTGAAAGCGCACGGGGCGGAACTCTGCCAGCAGCGGGCTGTCCAGCCCTCCGGTGATCTCGGCCGCCAGGCATTCGGCCACGACGGGCGCAAGCGTCGCACCCGAATGCATGACGGCGACCCAGAGCCCCGCAACCGGCCCCCGACCCGCGACCGGCAGACCATCCTCGGGAACGGGGCGCAGCGCCATGGCCTGTCGGGCGAAATGGATGTCGTGCCCAGGGAACAGGGTCCGGAGCCTTGCCAGGGTCGCATTGACCACCACGGGGAAGGCCCCCAGCGCCTCGGCATGGTCGGACTGGTGCCCGGCATGGGCTGGCGCATGCAGCCGGCCCTCGGCGTCCTGGCGGACCTCCTGTTCCGGTGCGGCAAGCACCACGGGGCAGATCGGCGGCTGCGGGTTGGTGGCGATCATCAGGCCCGGACGTCTGAGCATCGGCAGGGAGAAGCCGAACGGCAACAGAAGCGCCGGCGTCCCGGTGCCGGTGGCGAGGATCACCCGGTCGGCCGTCATGGTGCCGAGGTCGGTCAGAACCCCGGTCACCCTGCCCTGCGCCTCGGTCACCTGGTGCACGGTGGCGGAGACGACCGGCGCTCCCGAGGCGGCGATCAACGCACGCGCGAGTATTCCGGGGTCGGCAACGCCTTCCTCGGGGAAGAAGAGCGCGCCGTCCGGAACCGGGCCGAGCGCGGGCAGGCGTTCGGCGACCTGGGCGCGGCTGAGCCTGTCCACCCGATAGCCGAGCGCCGCGAGGCCGGCGGCGGTTTCGTCCTGCGCCTCGCCCGTCGCCTCATACCAGACGCAGCCGGGCCAGCGGGTCGGCAGATCCGGCAGGGCCTCGGTCAGGCGGCGGTGCGCGGCGAGGCCTTCGTGCCGGAGGCGGTAGTGGGCAGGGCTGAGGTAGTAGGAGGCGTTGAGCCAGCCGAAGCTGGCCGCCGAGGCCAGGCCGCCCTGCGCATGGGTGGCGACGATGGTCGCCGCCTCGCCGCGCCGGGACAGCTGGAAGGCCAGCGCCGCGCCGGTGATGCCGGCGCCGATGATGAGGGTGCGGGACATGGTAGAAGGCTGGCACAGCGTCGGGGGATTGGCAACGGGCGGGCGGCTCGGCTAGGTCTGGTCCATGCTGATCCTGCTGAACAAACCCTTCGACGTGCTCTGCCAGTTCAGCCGCGACGGCGAGCGGGTCGTGCTGGCAGATCATGTCCCGGTGAAGGGGGTCTATCCGGCGGGGCGGCTGGATCGCGACAGCGAGGGGCTGGTGGTGCTGACCGATGACGGCCGCTTGCAGGCGCGGATCGCGGATCCGAAGTTCAAACTGGAAAAGACCTATTTCGCTCAGGTCGAGGGGGTAGTGACCGAGGCGGCGCTGGAGCGGTTGCGGCGGGGTGTGGAGTTGAACGACGGGCCGACGCTGCCGGCACGGGCGCGGGCGGTGGATGAGCCGGGGTGGCTCTGGCCGCGGGTACCGCCGATCCGGGTGCGCAAGACGGTGCCGGACGGGTGGATCGAACTGACGATCCGCGAGGGGCGCAACCGGCAGGTGCGGCGGATGTGCGCGGCGGTTGGGCTGCCGTGCCTGCGGCTGATCCGCTGGCGGGTGGGTGACTGGACGCTGGAGGGGCTGGCGCCGGGGGAGTGGAGGCAGGCATGAGTGCGGAAGCGATCATTCGTAAGCTGGAACTGGAACCCCATCCCGAAGGCGGCTGGTATCGCCAGACCTGGGCCGGGCCCGTGGTGGATGGCCGGGCCAGCGGGAAGGCGATCCTGTTCCTGCTGCGCGCGGGCGAGCGGTCGCATTGGCACCGGGTCGATGCCGACGAGATCTGGCTCTGGCATGCCGGGGCGCCGCTGGTCCTCTCGATGGGGGCAGAGCGCGCGGAGGAGGTGCGGCTGGGGCCGGACGTGCTGGGCGGCGAGGTGGTGCAGGCGGTGGTGCCGGCCGGCTGGTGGCAGGCGGCGCGGTCCACCGGCGACTGGACGCTGGTCAGCTGCACGGTCAGCCCCGGTTTCCGCTTCGAAGGGTTCGAGCTGGCCCCGCCGGGGTGGAGCCTGTGAGGGACCATCGCGCCTTTCTTTCCGCGGTTCCCGCCGATCTGCGCGAGGCGATGACCGAGCGACGGGATGGGCCGGGTCTTCGGCATCTGGCAGGGCATCTGGGGCTGATCCTTGTCGTCTGTGCGCTGATTGCGGGCCGCGTGCCGGGCTGGGGACTGCTTCTGCCGGTTCAGGGGGTGCTGATCGTGTTCCTTTTCACGCTGGAGCACGAGGCGACGCATCGGACGCCGTTCCGGTCGGTCTGGATGAACGACTGG